>CAZQEU010000032.1:0-17329 GCA_964592335.1 uncultured Thermoplasmatales archaeon | reverse complement strand
GTCTTATTGTTTATTGGTATGTAAGCAAAAAGGTTTTACCAAAACTTTTGACACAGTCTGAAAAAAGAAAAAGAATTAAAAGAAAAAAGAAGAGATGAGTATATGGATAATGAAATACCAAAAAACACTGATGTAGAATATCTACAGCAAGAAAAACCCTCTAGAAACACTAGCTCATATCCACTGATTGCAGGGATATTATTGATAATAGGCGGTATCCTATCTATTGTGTTATGGCTTCCAATTTTTGCTATGGATGTGTCCTTACTTGAAAACGTAGTAGATATCGCCCAGTTTCAACAGATAGATTCATCATTTACATATGAAGATGTAAAAGGTTTTTTGACAACTTGTGCACTAATTGGAATAGTTGTATCGATCTTTCCTATTCTAGGTGGGATAATATCGATTAAGAAAAAATTATGGGGTATTGTACTTACCTGCTCAATAATTGGACTTACAATGTTTATACCATCGATTATTGGAGGAGTTTTATCCCTGGTTGCAATGATTCTTTTGATAATGTCTAAAACCGAATTCAAATAGAATAGCGTTTTTAGTAATAATTTTCAAAGTGTTTTCCACAATAGGGGCATATATTTGCATCAAATGGAATATTTTTATTGCAATTTGGACAAATTCGGTTTGATACATTTGGGTTTATTGATGTATCAATTTCAGGTTTGAGTTCTCCTTGTTTTATCCTATTATATGCTATATAATAAGCATATAGGAATAGTAAACCTGGGATAATGCCTAAAATCCCAATTCCTCCAATGTTTTGATTAAATGAAAGTGTTGAATATTTACTCATTGATGATATATCCCCAAGAAAATCACCTAACCAACCTGCAATATAAAATGATGTAACTGCTGATATCAATATAGAGGAGATAATACCTGCAAAGAGAACGTTTTTTCCAGTTTCATTTTCTAATTCTATAAGACCAAAATAATATGCTAAGCCTCCTAAAATTGAGCTAATAAGTGAAAAAATAATTATCAAAAATGAAAAACCTGATGTTTCAATAGTTCCAGACGATGATGATACAATAGCTGAAAAAGTCATAAAGGCTATTGCAATTGTAAAAACTACAGCTAATACAATATTTACTACAACAAGAATTAAAGCTTTTTTTATATTATTTTCATGCTTTTCACCAAATTCTTTTCTACCCATATAAAAAGTAATCAGACCTGCAAGAATTAGTATTGCACCGATAAATGAAACGATTCCTAGTATAGATATAATAATTTGAACTTCTTCACTTTGTATTAATAAGTAAGTAGTTGATGTTATGATACTAATTATCAGACTGATTATTGATCCAATTATTATAAAATACAAACCCTTTTGTGTTTTACATTCCATATTTCCTCTCTCCTATATAGTTATATTATATAGAAAAAAGGTTTTTAACTGTTTTTAATAAAAAAAAGATTTAGAGAAAAGATTTTTCTTTTCTCATATATTGTTTTGTTTATCTAGCTTTTAAAGTCTTTTCCACAGTATGGACAAACTGAAGCATCCATTGGTATGTCTCGTCCACAACTTGGACATTTCCTATTTGATACTGTTTTTTGACCTGGTTCTCCGCCTATTGGTGGTCTGATTACTAGCCAGATTATAAGACCAATAATGCCTGTTAGGATAACTATTATAAGCCATAGTGCTCCGCTTTTACCACGTTTTTCTGCATCTTTGTATACCCATATCGCTAGTACAATCCAGATGATAAACATTATAACTGGAAGGATACACATTGCACCAGATAGGCACATTAAGCCACCTAATAATCCTTCATCTGCGCCTGTTTCTTCCCAACTGCTCCAATCGTAGTCATCTGCTGCATTTGCTGTTGTAGATATTGCTATTGACAATACAACAAATGCCAAAGCAATTAATATAAATTTTTTACTTATATTCATATACCTTTCCTCACAGCGAAATTATTTTTCCTTCTTATTTAGTTTTTGTTTTTTATCAAAGTTGATATTCCTCTTAACTCATCAACAATGATCCCCATTGCTATACCACAGATGATGCCTATCAAAAGCCCGGTTATAACACGAGTAAAATTTGTACTCTCCCAAAAATTTAAAAGCTGACCTACTCCATCAATACCAATAGGAACCAAGCCAATCAAAATTACAATTAAGAATTTGTTATTAAGTGGTATTTTATAAAACATCATAAAACCTAGGCCAATTGTAATACCAAGCCAAATCGCTGTGCATCGGGCACAAAAAGGCATTTGGTTTTCATTTATAAAAAAAGACCTATCTGCTTTTTGATGACACAGACTATCACCGATGCTATAAATAAATCCCCATGTTCTCATATCCTCAAATTCATCCTTGTTGTTTTCAACACCAACAAAACCATCAAGATCAGATACATTTGCAGAAGGCATGCTTAATGGTGCGATAAACTGAACAAGAGTAAATATTAAAAAAATCAAAAAAATAATGATAATTGGAATTGTTTTTCTAGAAAAGTTTCCCCGTTTCTCCATTTTCAAATTCATCTCTTGAAAGAATAATTAGAATAAATGCGATTATGCTAAGAATTGATCCTATAAAGAAAAAACCAAATGAAAAAATAGCGATAAACGAACCAGCAACTGCAAGGTCAAAATGTTGATGTTTCATACAAGAAATCATTGAAAGCAAAGCAAAAACCGAAAAAATTAAAATAATAACTGAGCAACCTAGAGTATCAAAATAAACTTTTTTGGCATCACCGGGTCCTTCCTGCATCACTATTTCTTTCTCTGTTGTTATAAACGGAGGGATTAAAAGCTCCATCTCCTGATTTTTAAAACCACTACTTGACTCAAGTTGAATTGTTTGAACTCCTGGTTCCAATTCTTTTTCGTAATAAGTTCCATTACTTTGATGTTCAATTTTATTTCCATTGATATAAACATCAATTTGATCTAATGAATTATTTTCCTCATCAGTTATAACAAGTTTTACATCACCAGTAAAACCCATATCCGATGCTAAATCCAGACTAGATTCAATAAAAACCTCTGAAAAAACAGCTGTAGTAATACCAACTGAAAAAACAATTAATAAGAGAATAACTGCAATAAATGGTTTTCTTGTCTCAGGCTTGATGGCTGAAAGAATAGTTTTACGTGGCTCACCATATTCCTCCCAAGAACAATCATCCCCCTCTTTATTGCAACTAGGTCTAACATTAAACTCATATCTACAATTAGGACAAGAAACCTTATGTTTCTCCTCATCCTTAGGTAAATCTATTACAAAGTTTTCTTTGCAGTTAGGACAAACTGTCTTCCCCTTCATATTCAGATTCACCATAGGGTTGATATAAGTTTTAGGTTAAGTATATTTCTATAATTCTTAAAAAACATACATCCTCTGATTGCACTATGTTTAAATAATATATCTTTATTCCCATCAGTAAATAAAGGCGGTATATCTTATGGCAAGGTTTCCAGAAGCAGAAGCACGAACATTAAAAAAACAAGTATGTATGAGATGCGGATGTATCAACGCGGCAAAAGCAGAAAGATGCAGAAGATGCAGATCAAAAGAACTAAGAGTAAAAGCAAAAGAAGGAAGAGGCGTATAAATAACTCTTTTTTTGAAAAGACCGTCATATTTAATAGCATTTTTTCTTTTTTGATTTGCAGGTTGTATACTTTATGCCAGAAACAAAAGTAAAAAAAACAGAGGATTTCAACGAGTGGTACAACGAAATAGTAGAACTAGCAGATCTATGTGACAAAAGATACCCGATAAAAGGAATGAACGTCTGGAGACCCTATGGCTGGACCCTTATGAGCCATGTAGATTCTCTTATAAAAGATGAGATGAAAAACACAAATCACCAAGAAGTAAACTTTCCACTTCTAATACCTGAATCAGCTTTTAAAAAAGAAGAAGAACACATCGAAGGATTCGGAGCAGAAGTATACTGGATTACACATGCAGGATTAAATAAACTAGAAGAAAAATGGCTACTGCGCCCTACCTCTGAGACGGCTATGTATCCAATGTTTTCACTATGGGTACGCTCACATGCAGACCTTCCGCTTAAAACCTTTCAAATCGTAAACACATTTAGATATGAAACCAAACAAACACGTGCATTTATAAGAGTAAGAGAAATCCATTTCTTTGAAGCACACACATGTCATGCTGACTTTGAAGACGCTGAAAAACAAATAAAAGAAGACAAAGAAATTGCAAAAAACTTATTTAAAAAATTATGTCTGCCATTTATTTTTTGTAAAAGACCAGAATGGGATAAATTCGCAGGAGCATATTATACAATCAGCCTTGATGTACTAATGCCCTCGATGAGAACACTTCAACTCGGATCAATTCATCAGTATAAAGACAATTTTGCAAAACCATACGAAATAAAATATGAAACAGAAGAAGGAAAACACAAGTTCTGCCATCAAACAACATATGGTATGAGCGAAAGAATACTAGGTGCACTCATAGGTGTTCATGGTGACAACAAAGGACTTATAATGCCGCCAGAAGTAGCACCAAACCAAGTTGTGATAATACCAATAATATTTAAGGGAAAAGAAAAACCAGTAATTGATGCATGTACAAAACTATATGAAAAACTAAAAAAACAAGGATTAAAAGTCCATTTCGATAATAGAGATCTTACACCTGGAAAAAAATACTATGAATGGGAACTAAAAGGAGTACCCATACGTGTTGAAATAGGTCCAAGAGACCTTAAAAACAAAAAAATAATGCTTGTAAGAAGAGACAACTCAGAGAAAAAACCGGTTCCACAAGATTCAGCTGTTGAAAACATCAAAGACGAACTAAATGATATTTCTAAAAAATTATATGAAAACGCAAAAAAAATACTTGACGAAAACATACATAGAGTAAAAACCATTGATGAAGCAAAAAAACTTGAAGGGATAGTTGAACTACCATGGTGCGGCAATGAAGATTGTGCTTTAGAAATAGAAAATATTTTAGATGGAAACACATTAGGGGAACCAATAGAAAACAATAAATGCGACCAAACTTGCCCTGTTTGTAAAAAACCCGGTAAGACTTGGATGAGATACGCAAAATCATATTAATGAGGTGAAAAAAATATGAGTGGAAAAATAACAAGTTTTCTAAGAGAATATAAACTAATACTAAGCATCATATTTACAATACTAGGTGCGATACCCCTTTTTATTGGCGCTAGTTACTATGCATTAGAAGGATTTGGACTAGATTTTATAAATAACTTAGGAGACTGGAATATCTACATATTAATACTAGGCCTTGTAGTATTTTCATGGTTTGGAGTCTACTACCTTTATACATATATTATAAACCGTAAATTTGTACTAAAAGAACTTGAAACAAATAAAAGATCAGAGTTTCTAAAAAAACACCTTCAAGTAAAACTTAAGGTAAAACATCTGCCGAGTAAATACAAAGAGATGCTTAAACAAAAAGAAAAAGAACTAAAAATCAAATAAAACCTGTTAAGAGGTGAGTTATAGATTCCAGATTTTTATATTATTTTAGTTGAACCCAAATATAGTGGTAATGTTGGTGCTATAGCTCGCTCTATGGCAAATTTTGATTTCAAAAACCTGTTTCTTGTAAAACCCTGCAAACTTGATGATGAATGCTATGCAAGAGCCATGCATGCCAAATCTATACTGGATAATTCAAAACATTTTACATCATTTGAAAAAGCGGTTGAAAAAATGGATTTTCTCGTAGCAACCTCTTCTATTGAAAGTAGCAATGATAAAAGACATCTTAGAAACGCAGTAGAACTTGATGAATTCTCCAATAAAATCTTTGAAACAGAAGGTAAGATAGGCCTTATCTTTGGAAGAGAAGATATAGGCCTACTAAACGAGGAAATAGCTGTTTGCGATATGATGATAAACATTCCAACAAGCAAAAATTATCTTTCCCTGAATCTCTCACATGCAGCATGTATTGTTTTATATTCTTTGTATGCTAAAAAAAACATCCGATCTGAAAGAAGAATAATCGACAAAATTGAAAAAGAAAAACTACATTGTTTTTTTTCACAAATTCTAAAAGAAATAAATTATCCTGCTTATAAAAAAGAAAAAACAGAGATAATGTTTAAAAGACTCATAGGTAGAGCCATTCCTTCTAAATGGGAGTATCACACACTTATGGGTGTTTTAAGTAAAGCGTTGAATAAAATGAAAAAATAAACTTTTTTAAATGGTTTCTATTGAGAAAAGAACATTATATTCTTTTAGAGTGGCATGTACTTTATCTGCAAACCAAACAAGATCCTCAACTGTTACTTCTTCTTCATCCCATTCATATAAAAAATCATAGCTGCCTTTTGCAGCTTTAAATCCAAGGTTCATAAGTTGATTTTTTACATCTGATGGACTACTTCCCTCACTGTTAAATGTTATAGTAAGATATGTTTTCATTATCTACTTTTCTCCTCCTTTTTAGTATCATTATGCATGTATTAAATGATTACGTTTTACAATATATTCATACAGAAAAAGGGATAGGGGCAAAACATAATATGAAAATTACAAAAGCTATAATTCCTAATATTTTTCTTTTAGTATCAAGCGGTGAAAATTCATTTAAAGGAGGATTATGTTGAGTTCCTATTAAAAACAGTATTATGAATGCCAGCATTAGCCAGCCTGTATAAAAAAATCCTAACACAAGAATTGCTGCTATTACTATCCATCCTGCATATTTGCTTTTTTCTTTAAGAAGTGCTCTTGCAACATGTCCACCATCAAGTTGACCTACAGGCATTAGATTTACTGCTGTTAAAAATAGACCTACCCATCCTGCAAAAAGTGTTGGATGAAGTATAGCACTGGTATCTATTGAAAAAAAGTTACTCAGGCCTTGTAATAACAATGGAAATGTTATAGTAAATGTTGCATCTGAATTGATTTCTGTTGGAATTATTGGATTTTGTTGCATTAAAAATAATCCAATCAGACAGACGGGTATTGCTACTAGAAAACCACAGATGGGGCCTGATATTCCAACATCCAAAAGTGTTTTTCTATCAGGTATAGGCTCTCTTGTAGAAATCAATGCACCAAATGTTCCAAGTATAAATGGAGGCGGTAATGGTATAAAATAAGGCAGTGATGTATCTAGATTATGTTTTTTTGATGTAAAATAATGTCCCATTTCATGTATGCCAAGTATAGATAAAAGAGGTATCGAAAAATAAAGAAAACCGTCTAAAAGATAGCTTGGATTAATTACATCGCTCCATGTTGCATTGTATATACTAACCCATTGAATGGAACCTGCTACTGTTGTTGTAATAGCTGTGGCTATCAGAAGAACTATATTTATCCAAACAGGTCTTTTTTTAACCTTTGGTTTTTTAATAACATAAATTACATGCTCACCTTTTTCATATCTAATCATCGGAATGTAACCTTTTTTAGAAAGCACTATCCTTAAATCATCAAACTTTTTATCTAATAAACCCTGGTCTATTCTACAGAAAAACGCTGCTGTTTTAGCATTGTATTTCATATCATAAAAAGGAAAACGCTGAGCAACTTCTTTTTTAAGAAGCTCAATATCTAAACCTGTTGCATTAGTTGTATTTTTAAAAGGGCTCCACGTATATGAATCAGTCATTTTGCTGCCCAATACAGGGTTTGTTTAATAAAACCTTCGTTTGATTTCTTTTTATACATTATATTTATCTATATCTTCTATTATGCCAGTTAAGTGAATAACAGATGTCAGTTAACCTAGTTATTGGTACCCAATGGGGAGATGAAGGAAAAGGAAAAGTCGTTGATTATTACTCTAAAAATGCTGATTATGTTGTACGTTTCCAAGGCGGAAACAACGCGGGTCATACAATAAAAGTAGGAAATGAAGTCTACAAACTACATGTCACTCCATCAGGTGTGATACAAGGTAAAACAGGTGTAATTGGAAATGGTGTGGTATTAGACCCAGAAGTACTAACTAATGAAATAAAGGAACTCATCAATAGAGATATAAAACCAAAACTTTTGATAAGCAATAGAACAAATATTATTATGCCCTATCACAAAATCTTAGATGGTGCAGAAGAAAAATATCTAAAAGACAAAAAAATAGGTACAACAAAAAGAGGAATAGGCCCATGTTACTCAGATAAAATTGCAAGAAATGGTATCAGAGCTATTGATCTGACAAATAAAGAAAGTCTTGAAAAAAGACTTGATTTAATATTGCCGATTAAACAAAAACTCTACGATCTCTACAATATAAAAGAAAAGCTTGATAAAAAAGAAATAATGGAAGAATACCTTGGTTTTGGTAAATCATTAAAAAATTATATTACAAATACTCAAATAGAGCTGAATAAAGCAATTGAAACGGGTAAAAACATTCTTTTTGAAGGTGCACAAGGAACCATGCTAGATGTTGATTTTGGAACATATCCATTTACAACATCATCTCATACAATAGCAGGTGGAACAAGTATTGGAACAGGTGTCAGCCCTAAAAGATTAGATGATATAATAGGGATTGTAAAAGCATATACCACACGTGTTGGTGAAGGACCTCTACCAACAGAGCTATTTGATAAAGATGGACAACACCTGCAGCAAAAAGGCCATGAGTTTGGAACAACAACAAGCAGACCACGCAGATGCGGATGGCTTGATTTAGTAGTTGTAAAACACTCATGTATGATATCAGGTGTAACACAAATTGCTCTTACAAAACTAGATGTACTAAATGGCCTAGATAAAATCAAGGTTTGTACAAACTATAGCCTTAATGGTAAAAAAATAGATTATTTCCCAGCAAATATCTATGATGTTGAAAAATGCAAGCCAATATATAAAGAATTCAATGGTTGGGAAAAAATTGATACAGATTCAAAATCTATTTCAGATTTACCAAAGACTGCACAAGAATACATTAAATTCATTGAAAAAGAAACAAAAACAACAGTCTCTCTTGTTTCAATTGGTCCCGGTAGAGCTGAAACAATCGAGGTTTAAACTGTTTTTTTAACACTTAAAGCAGTATTAATCCATCTCAGATATGAGTTTATCGCAGCACGCAGAGAGCTAAGATCCTCTGCATGAATTATGATAGAAAAATTCTTTTCCGAAAGCTTTGTCTCAACTTTTGTTTTTGGAATCCTTTTTTTAATTTCAGGATAAATTGAATCTGCGATTACTTTTGCTTCTTCATTTGTATCAAATTCAAAAGTAAAACAAGCTTTTTTCATAAAAAATTAAAAAAAAATTTATTTTGATTTTATTTTTTTTGCAACTGTTGGTCTTTCTTTGTAGAATATTTTGCTACCACAGTATGGGCATTGCATTCCAATGTTTTTTACATCAAATTTTACGCTTTTTTTACAAAGACCACATTTGTAACCGGTCATTTCTTATCAACCTCAGGTTCAGGTTCTTCTTTTTCTTCAATTTTTTTAGTTTCCTCAGGTTTTATTGTTGGTGCTTCTATTTCACCACGAAGCATTTTTTCAACGTTTTGACCTGCTTCTGTTCTTGGAACATATGCACCACCTGCAAACTTGATGTTGCATTTTTTACATTGCCATATGCTGGTACTTATTCGTTTTACTTTTTTATGTCCACAGCTGGGACAAACATGTTTTGCTTTTTGGGTAAGTTCAACGTTTCTCACTCTGGTTCTTGCACGGACACCGTATCTTGAGCCAAAACGGCCTACGGGCCCTACCTTTTTTGTTCTTTTTGCCATTTATTTTCCCACACTTTTATATAATTGTTTCCGGATTTTCTTGCCGTTATCTACTGATGATTTAATAACTTTTTTAATCTCTTCTACTGTAAAACTACCATTTAAACCTTTTTGCATAGCACGAATATCGCCTTTTTCATCTGTTGCAACTGTTAGTCTTGCCTCAGCGATTTCTTCTTCATCAAGTGATGGATCTATTGTTATTACATCATTGAATTTAATTGATGTGCATGATATTGGTGGTTCTTTTAAAAAAAACTTAAGATCTAACTTGCTGTCTTCCTTTTTAATGATTGCTTCATCTACACCAGGGATTGCATATATTTGTATAAGTCTGTCTTTTACGAATTTTGCTCTGTATTCTTCGTCTAGCCGACCTATAGGAATCTCAGCAGTCATTAAAGCTGCAAGTGCTGCAAGAGATGCTGCATCAAAGAGGTTTCCATCATAGTCAAGTACATGGAGGTCAATGAATACTATCCATACTTTTTCCTCTGGCTCTATACATAGTTTTTCTACGTCAATTATCTCTGATTCCCTTATCCCACGGTCTACAACACGGGCAAGCTCAATTGCGTTTTCTCTTGGTGGTCCTGCTTCAAAATCAGGTGATGCCATAGGGATAAGCTCTGCTGCGGTGGTCATTACACCAGAATCTGGTGTGTCTGGGTAAGGTTCACCTACATCCATTTTAATTCCTGCTAGTACTTGGGTATTTCCTATTTTTACTCTTGCAGATCCTTCCGCTTTTGAAATAAGCCCTACTTCGATTTCTATATCTCTGAATTCATCGAATTTCCTTCCATCTGCTCGTTTGTTTTCTTTTGCAAGTTTTTCTAAAAAATCTCTTTTAATTGATGCTGTAATTGACATTTTAGTTACCTCCCGATTCTTTTTCATATTTTTGCATTATCGCTTTTTTCTGTATCTCTGATACATCTTTACATCCTTTAATAGCCAAATCAAGTGCTTTGTTAAATTCATCATTTGTTAGATGACCATCCATCTGAAGAAGTAATATCTCATTTGTTCTAGGTGCCAGTGCTATTGGCAGGTCTGCCTCTCCAAAGTTATCTTCTTCTTTTGCAAGATCAAGGACTACTTTTCCATCTATTTTTCCTGCGGCACATGCAACTGGTATATCTTTCATTGGTATTCCTGCATCAACAAGTGCTACAGCTGCGGCAGTAAGCCCGGCACAACGAGTTCCAGCCTCTGCTTCAAGAACTTCAATGTTTACATCAATTGATGCTCTTGGGTATTTTTCGGTAAGTATAATGTGTTCGAGTGCCTCTGAAGTAACTTTTGATATTTCTCTGCTTCTTCTATCAGGCCCTGGTCTTTTTCTGTCATCGACACTAAAAGCTGCCATGTTGTAACGGGCATTAACTATTGCTCTTAGCGGGTTTTGTGTATGTCTAGGTACTGCTTCACGTGGTCCATATACTGCGACTAGGACTTTGTTGCCGCCCCATTCAAGATAACATGAGCCATCTGCTCTGTGAAGAACTCCAACATCAATTTTTATTTCTCTGAGCTCATCAGGTTTTCTACCATCAAGTCTTTTTCCATCTTTAAATAATTTAATATCTGATTTCATATTTTAGTGCACATCCTTCGCATCTTTTTTCAATAATTCTTCTATTCTATTTGTTAAACCATATGAAAGAGATTCCTCTTCAATGGTTCTAATCGTATCTATTACTTTTTTAACGCCTTCTTCGTTACCATCAATCCATACACGACCGTTTTGTCCTACAAAAATCCGGCATTTTGTATATTTTTTCAAAAGCGAGATCATTGATGCTTTTTTACCAATAATACGTGGTACTTTAGAAGGCTCTACTTCTATGAGATGACCGCCCTTTATCTTATAAAGATTACGGTCTTTAAGTGTAATCTGTAGTTTTTTTTCTTGATCGACTTGCGAAACCTTTGCCATTACACTATCGCCTGTGTTGAGGTATCTCTCAGTTTCACCAAAATCTACATTCCATGGCACCTCATTTACATGTAGAAGTGCAGGGTATGCTGCGTTTATATCTACAAGCCAACTAGAGGACATTGCATCAGTTACAATACCTATTACAAAATCTTTTTCTGAAGGGTCATATTTTCCTTTTAGTGGCACCACATTTATGTAATCCTTGTTTTGTGATACAACTCCTAGTAATTCAGAGTATATTTTTCCATTTTCTACAAATGTCCCTCTTCCAGCTTTTTTGTTTTTGATTTCACCTAGTAACTGGCTCGGAATAACTATTTCTCTTTTTTCTTTATTCATATAAAACTCTTTACCTGTATAAGAACTACTTTAAAACCTTTGTGGATACGTTTCCTTTTGTCAAATCATTTAATTTATCATAAAAATCAGTTTGAAGGCCAGCAGAGATTCTTACTATTCCAACCCATGAACCATCAGATTGCCAGTCTTCTCTTTCAAGTGCTCCGAAATTACGTGCAACACCATATGCTCTACCGGTAAACTCTGCAGGTATCTTTACAGATATTCTTACCTGCTCCATTGATATTGGAATTATTGGCCTGAGCGTTTCAACTATGTTTTTTACTTGTTGGCTGACTGGTTTGAAAGGGTCGATATGTATTCCTGCTTGCTCCATTGCAAGTTCGATTCTTTGACGTGGATGAGGTGCTTTAGTCTTTGGATCCATTGCGTTACGTGATATGGTTTCAATTATTCTGTTACGTTTGTTTCTCTGCATTTTATGACGTTGCTCTGTGGTAAGTTGTATATCTCCTTTTAAAATGATAAACTTTGCAACCTCTGCTATTTCGTTTGTTCCAAAAACATCTTGGATTGCCTCTTCTGATGCATGTGTTCCTTTTTTTGAGTCCTCAAATACTGCGTCAACTGCCATTATCTGTGACATGTCAACTTCTTTTCCTTCTATTAAATCAGCCGCAGCATAAGGGTCTACAAGAATCTCAAAATGGCTTTCACCTTTTTTATAACGAGCTTTTACTGCATCATCGAGGCTTACCAATTCTATTTTCCTCCAATGGCCTTATTTACGTAATCCTTTGCTTCTTCTTTTTTAAGTATGCTAAATCTTTTATCTTTATCTACAACGCCTATCTCTATTGCATCTGGGTTTAGTTTTCCCTCAGTTCCTTTGTGAAGTGCTTTTATGCCCATATCTATTGCTTCGTTCATGTCTAATCCTTCACGGTAGTTGCTTTCAAAATAGCTCATTGCACCGTTTCTTCCAGAGCCTTCGCTACTTGCTTTGTACTCCATAAGAGCGCCTGATGGATCTGTTGAAAATAATCTTGGTCCTGTATCATCGACACCTGCTACAAGCAGTGCTGTTCCAAATGGTCTTACACCACCGTATTGTGTATAGGTTTGTTTGAAGTCACATATTCTTTTAACAAGTGTTTTGACTTGTATTTTTTCGTTATAGGTTATCTCATTTATTTGCGCATCCAGTCTTGCTCTATCAATGAGTGCGCGTGCATCTGCTACGAGACCTGATGTTGCACAGCCAAGATGCCCATCTATTTCAAATATTTTCTCAATAGATTCGGGTTCTATCAAGCGTGAGCTCACTCTTTTGTCAACAATTAGTATTACACCTGTTTTGTATTTTATTCCAACTGTTGTTGTTCCTCTTTTGACTGCTTCACGAGCGTATTCTACCTGGAAAAGTCTTCCATCTGGAGAAAATACAGTTATCGCTCTATCATATGCCATATTTGCTGGTTGCATTTTTCTATTTCACCTCTACCAATTTCCTATTAATATAATTCCTTTTTAGCTTAAGATTATTTTTTACTCAGAATAGTCTTATTATGTATATACTTTTGTGTTTAAACGCTTTCCATTTGTTCTTATTTTCCTTTGGCATCTCCCCATATAATTTTATGTAATTGTATCCCTAATTTTACATCTAGATTATCTTGTAAAATCCATTTTGCTAGCTTTTTGATATTTGATTTCCATGTCGGCTGGAAAAAAACTGTGCAGCATGGGCTGTATTTTGCCACTATCTCTTTTGCATAATTATAATCTTTTTTATCTTGAATAACAAATTTAAGTTGGTCTTTTTTAGATAACCTTTTTATGTTTTTAAAAAACATTTTCTCATGCATTTTTGATGATGGGCATTTAATATCACAGGATATTATCATATTTTGTTTTTTAGCAAATGGTTGTATGTTTATGCTTCCGTTTGTCTCAATTATTATTTCATAACCTTCTTCTAACAGCGTGTCTGTTAAATTTTTCAAATCCTTTTGAATTAAAGGCTCTCCACCAGTTATACATGTTTTTTTACAATCATATTTTTTTAACTTTTCTTTAATTTGCGTGATTGTTAGTTCTGCCCCATCTTCATATGCATATTTTGTATCGCAAAATAAGCATCTTAGATTACAGCCGGTTGTTCTTATGAATATGTTAGGTAAACCTGTCCATTTACCTTCACCTTGTATCGAGTAGAATATCTCATTTATTTTCATAGTTTTCTTTTTTTACAAACTTAATTTTGTTTAAAACAATTGCTATTTTTGTTTATACCTGCATATTCACCTGCATATGCACCTGCGGACAAAGGTAATAAATTACATATGTATTCTATTATATGTACTATTATACTTGTAAGTGGTAGTACTATTGCATAATTTGGACGGGATGCAAGGATGAGGAGAATGCACATATCTTTACATAAAGGAGCCTCTATTGGCATAGGTGCAATGATAGTTTTTATTGCAATGGTTCTTGTTGCAGGGATGGCAGCAGCTGTCTTAATTCAAACTAGTACTACTCTTGAGTCTCAATCAATGTCTTCAGGTAGGGAGACAATCTCTGAGGTATCAGCTGGACTTGCTGTTACAGCAATTGAGGGTTATGCTGCATCAGGTTCAGATATCTCTAAAATTGCTATACTTGTAAAACCGCGAGCGGGAACAGATAGTATTGACATCAGCTCTTGTTTCCTTGAATTAAGTGATTCTTCTAAAAAAGTGATTTTAAATTATACTACTTCTTTTTACTCTAAACCCGGTACAGGTCTGGATGATATTTTCAGTGAAACTGTTTTTCCTGATGATGAGTATGCATATGGAAATGCGAGTAATACTGATGGGACAAGATTTGGTATTTTAGTTATGAATGATCCAGATAACTCGATTTCTTCAGCAAGCCCGGTTATTAATCGTTATGATAAAGTCTATATCTGCATTAATGCAACAGGTGTCTTCAACGACATAAATGAAAGAACAGATATAGTTGGTTCTTTGGTTCCTGAGGAAGGGGCATCTGCAGCCATAGAATTTACAACTCCTGGCTCATATTCAGATTCTGTAATGGAACTATTTTGGGATATGTAAAAATATCTTTTTTTATCCTTTTATCTTTCTAGATAAATATAAAAATGGTGTGTCACAAGCTGCAACGATTATTTTGAGTATCAGTGATGTTATAAAAATTTGTAATATTATAGGCCATGTTTTTTCACCAACAAATACAAGCAGTGTAAAAATAGTGTTATCTAATAATTGGCTGCTAATAGTTGATAAATTGTTTCTCACCCATAACCTATCTTTCTTTTGCTTTTTCTTAATTTTTGAAAATAGCCATACATCATGGTTTTGAGAGATGATATAAGCTATTAAACTAGCAACAGCAATTCTTGGCATAAAATTAAATATTTCAGATATGCTTTTACTTAGTTGTATACTTTCTTCATCAGCTGCATAAGGAACGAATTGAAGGGTAAGCTGCATAATTATTGTTACTGAGATTAAAACAAAAAAACCAATCCATACAGCTTTTCGCGCATCTTTTTTTGAATGGTTCTCGTTGAGAATATCTGTTACTAAAAATAATGATGCATAAATGACATTTCCTAAAGCAGTTACAAGCCCAAATACTTGAATTGTTTTCATTACTTGGATATTTGCAAGAATTACTGCAAGAGCAGTCCAAACATACAGACCTACTTTTCCAAATAGTTTGTATGCTAGGATGACCATGAATAAACTAAGAAATAATGTCCCAATCCATAGAATCTCATTAATCATTTCGGAAACGAAAATATTTATTTTACTTTTAATCTTTCTGTAATTAATGGGTAAATTAGAATTTCAAGTAAAATCAGAAGATAAAAGTGCAAGAACTGGTGTTTTAAAATTAAAACATGGAACAATAAATACTCCTGAACTAATGCCAGTTGCAACAAAGGCTACAGTAAAGGCTTTATCAGTTGATGATTTAAATGAGATAGGTGCACAATTTCTAATTTGTAATACTTATCATTTGATGTTGCAGCCAACAGCAGATGTAATTTCTAAGATGGGTGGTCTAAACAAATTTATGAACTGGAAAAAGCCACTTGTTACAGATAGCGGGGGCTTTCAAGCATTTTCATTGGGTCTTGGAAAAGAACATGCTGTAGGTAAAATGTATTTTCCGGGTGAAGGATATTCGGAGAGTAAACCCAAAGGAAAATCAATAGCCTCGATTAATGATAAAGGGATAAAGTTTAGATCCATCTATGATAACTCTCGACAGTTTTTAACACCTGAAAAATCCATTAGAATCCAAGAGAAGTTAGGTGCAGATATAATCTTAGTTCTCGATGAATGTACCTCACCACTCTCAAGTAAAGAATATACTGCAAATAGTTTAGAACGTACACATAAATGGGCAAAAGAGTGTTTAGAAATTCATGAAACTGACCAGGCATTAGCAGGGATAGTTCAAGGCGGCCACTGGCAGGACCTTCGTGAAAAAAGTGCAAAATATCTTTCTTCACTTGATTTTGATAGCTATGCCATTGGTGGCTCACTTGGAAAATCAAAAAAAGATATGCATAACGTTTTAGACTGGACAATCCAATATCTGGATGAAAACAAGCCAAGACATTTACTTGGAATTGGTGTTGTAGAAGATATTTTTGAATCAGTTGAAAGGGGAGTTGATTTATTTGATTGTGTGTCTCCTACAAGAATTGCTAGAAGCGGATTAGCTCATATTCGTCCGCCTCTTGGAACAAAGAAAAACAAGTACAGGTTTAAGTTAATGTCAATTAAAAACAGATCAGATGAAAAACCTCTTGATCCAAACTGTAAATGCAAGATCTGTAAAAATTATTCAAGAGCATACATCTATCATCTTTTAAAGACACAAGAACTTGTTGGATTTAATCTTATTAGTCATCATAATGTACATTTTATGCTACATTTGATGAGAGAAATACGAGATGCGATAGATGCTGGAACTTTTAAAGAATTAAAAAAAGAATGGATGAGATAAAGTGAGCCTGCTGAGAGGCAAACAATTCAACAGGAGAAAAACAGGGTAAAACTTTACAGTAAATATATCATTTTGATTTGCCATTCATCTAACTTATAAAAAAGGGTATTTCTTCTTAAGCGCAGAAGAAATTTTATCTTTGTATTCATAGTTAATATAGACTGCTTTTCCATGCTTTGATGGTTTTTTTGATTACGACATTCTTTTTTATTAGCTCATCTAGTTCTACTTGCATTTGACCTTTGATGTGACTTGGGAATCCTCCGACTAAATTATCTATAAGAATATGTCCTTTCCCAAAACATC
>CAZQEU010000031.1:0-17481 GCA_964592335.1 uncultured Thermoplasmatales archaeon | reverse complement strand
CTGCGGGGTGTGTTAAGCCATAGATCAACACCAGATGTCATGAGTTTTCCAATTGCCATCTCATAATTGTGAATAAATACGATTTTTACGTTTCCTTTAATGGATCTCATCACCTGATAAATATGTCTAATTGTATCTTTTCCTGAACCGTCCTTTGGATGTGCTTTTCCTGCATAAATTATTTGAATCGGACCTACCTTTTCTGATATTTCCTCCAGTCTTTTTTGATCAGAAATCAAAAGATCAGGGCGTTTATATGCAGTTTGACGTCTAGCAAAACCAATAGTAAAATCATCATAATTCATCCCAACATTATACCGGGTATTAACAAAATTTATTAATTCTTGTTTTGCCTGCATATGAGCATTCCAAATCTCCTGTTTATCCATACTAAAAGCTGAGCGAAGAATATAAGGATCTGATCTCCAACCAGGCATGTGTTTGTCAAATAAACGTTCAAATGGCTCAGAAACCCATGTTGGGGTATGAACACCATTTGTGATACTATCAATGCTGTAGCCTGGAAACATTATACGTGAGACTTCCCCATGTTTTTTTGCAACACCATTTACATAATGGCTGAAAAACAAGGCAAGACGAGTCATATTAAGTTTGTTGTCAAAAGTAATATCGTCTAGTATAAACTCAGGTAAAATGCCTCCAATCATAGATTTTGCCATGTTAATATCAAACTGATCATGTCCCGCTGCAACAGGAGTATGAGTAGTAAATACACACTGCTTTCTAACCTTTTCAACATCATTACATCTATTATAAAGCTCAAGAGTACCAAGTGCTGCATGTCCTTCATTCATATGGTATTTATCAATAGTGTCGTAACCAAGTGCTTCAAGTATTTTTACACCGCCTATACCTAGAACTATTTCTTGGGCGAGACGGTATTTGTTATCTCCTCCATACAAATATTTTGTAATAGAGCGGTCATAATCACTATTTCCTTCTATATTAGTATCAAGGAAAAAAACTGGAACGATATATCCACCTACACCTTTCCACTGATAAAGCCAAGCACGAACATTTACTTCTCTTCCTTCGATATTTATTGTTGTCTTAGAGGGTAGTTCCTGTAAAAAATTTTCAACTGGAAACTGAATAGGTAGTTCAATCTGATTTCCATTCTCATCGATTTTCTGATAAAAATAACCATTTTCAGAAAGAAGTGTAACACCTACTACTGGAACATTTAGATCCGCACATGATTTAAGAGTGTCACCTGCAAGAATGCCAAGCCCTCCGCTATATGAAGGAATATTTTCATCGATTCCAATTTCCATTGAAAAATAAGCAATTTTTGGTTTTCCACCAAGGCTGACTATACTTTTCGAAACTGTGCTATCACCAGAAATATTATCAGGCATTTATACCTCTACCACCAATCAAAGAATAGCTATCCTTTTTATAAACTGTTTCATTTTAACTAAAAATCTTTTAAGCACAACTATTTATAAATAATAAAGATATAATGTTTCTTAAATAAAACCCATTTGGATGGTGGTCAAAATACCTGAAAAAACTTGTGAGATATGTAGTAAAAAATTTCATTTACATGAACATAAATCAGGCCTTGTAATCAGAGATCAACATTTCATCTGTCAGCAATGTACCGATAAACACTCAGATGAAGAAATAAAAAAATTTACAAAAACAATAATGCAAGACAGATTCAATGGTATGCCAATTGGTCTATGGCTTATACATGAACAAAACAAAAATAAAACAATGATGACTGTTAAAAAATAGAGGCTAAACTTTATTTATTTTTTTATGAAAACCCTTTTTATATCTTAATTTATAACATTAAAACATGTTTGTCATAAAACTAGGTGGAAGTGTCATTACAGACAAAACAAAAGAATGTACTTTTAAACAGAAAATAATGGACAAAATATCAGAACAAATACATAAATCAGATAAAGAGATGATAATAATACATGGTGCAGGATCATTTGGACATATACTAGCAAAAAAATATGATCTAAATAAAGGCTACAAAAGACTTGAGCAAATCAAAGGCTTTTCTGAAACACATGAAAAAGTACAGACTCTCAACTCACTTGTCTTAAAATCACTTCAAAAAAAAGGTATACCTGCAGTATCTATTTCACCACATTCCACTGTAAAACTAGATAATCATAAACTTGAAAAAATAAATTTTCAAATATTTGAAGAATACATAAAACAAAAATTTACACCCGTAACATTTGGAGATGTAGTACTCGACAAAACCCTTGGTTTTTCAATCTGCTCAGGAGACCTGCTTATACAGGCGCTTGCAAAACATTTCAAAGCAGAAAAAGTAATATTTGTAATGGATGAAGACGGAATATATACCTCAAATCCTAAAAAAGATAAAAAAGCAAAACTTATAGAAAAAACAACCATAAAAGACCTGGAAAATTTAGCAACAAACCCTGATACACATGCAGATGTAACAGGAGGGATGCAAGGAAAAATACAAAACATTAAAAAAATCACGGAACAAGGTATAGAAACAGTTCTAGTAAATGGTAATAAAGAAGATAGATTATACCATACTCTTGTTGGAAAAAAAACTAAAAGTACCGTTATTGTTGGAGAAAAAAGAAAATGAGTAAAACAGAAAGTAGAAAAGATGAACATGTAAAAGTAAGCATTGAAAAAAAAGTTTCATCTGAATATAATTACTGGGAGGATATACGACTAGTCCATAATGCAATTCCTGAGATAAATAAAGAGGATATTGATCTGTCGACAAAACTTTTCAACAAAAAACTTGCAGCTCCACTAATTATTGCTAGTATGACTGGAGGATACCCAAAAGCAAAAAAAATAAACAAAAACCTAGCAATTGCGGCAGAAAAATACCAGATAGGAATTGGTGTAGGATCACAAAGAGCTGCTCTTGAAAAAAAAGAACTAGTTGAGACTTATTCAGTTGTAAAAGAATATGATATACCCCTGCGTTTTGCAAATATAGGTGCATCACAAATAGTGCAGTGGGGACATGAAAAAACAGTTGAAAACGCAGAAAAAATGATAGAGATGATAGATGCAGATGTATTCATTGTCTGTCTAAATTTTTTACAAGAAGCAGTAATGCCAGAGGGTGAATCAAATGCCAAAGGAGTACTAGATGCAATTAAAAAACTTGCAAAAGATTTGAAAACACCAGTTATTGTAAAAGAATCAGGTGCAGGAATATCTTTTGATGTTGCAGAAAAACTATCAAAGACAAAAATAGCGGGAATAGATGTAGGTGGCTTGGGTGGAACTAGTTTTTCTGCTATAGAGCACTACCGCTCCAAAATCATAAATGATAAACTACATGAGCGTGGTGGAAAAACATTCTGGAACTGGGGAATACCAACTCCGACAAGTATTCTTCATGTAGGAGATGCAACAGACTGGAAAATACCAATAATTGCGACAGGCGGGATAAGAAATGGTCTTGACGCTGCAAAAGCAATAATCCTAGGTGCAGACGCGGCAGGTATAGCAAGACAGTTACTAGAGCCTGCTATGAAAAACAGTAAAAACATATTATATGAGTTGGATGCAATAATAAAAGAACTACGTGCAACTATGTATTTACTAGGCGTAGATAATCTTTCAAAATTACATGATTGTGATTGGGTAATCATTGGTGACAAACTATGGATTTAAAAGCTGAGCTAAAAAAAAGAGCAGATTTTTTTAACACACAACTAGAAAAATTTATACAAGGAGGTTCTCCAGAAAAGCTATATGATGCTATGAGGCACCTTCCAGAAGCCGGTGGGAAAAGACTCAGACCTGTACTATCGATGATTTCTTGTGAAGCGGTAGAAGGAGACATAGTAAATGTGATACCTCTAGGAATTGCATGTGAACTTGCACATAATTTTACACTCGTGCATGATGACATAATGGATAAATCAAGGATGAGAAGAGGACTACCTGCAGTCCATATGAAATATGGTGAGCCAACAGCGATTATTGCAGGGGACCTACTTTTTACAAAAGCATTTGAATCTATGCATAAAACAAACTGTGATGCAAAGATTTTCAAAAATGTTGAATATGGTCTTATAGACTGTATACGTGAAATCTCAGAGGGTCAACAGTTAGATATGAATTTTGAAGAAAGAAAAATAGTTTCAGAAAATGAATATCTTGAGATGATACGTAAGAAAACAGCGGTTTTCTTCCAATATGTATCAGAAGCAGGTGCGATACTGGGTGGTGCAAGTCATGAGCAATCAAATGCATTGAGTCAGTATGGTTTAAACCTTGGCCTTGGTTTTCAGATATGGGATGATTACCTAGATATCAGCAGTAGCAAAGAAACCCTTGGTAAAGATATTGGAAATGATATTAGAAATGGTAAAAAAACACTTATCGCCTGTCATTGTTTGAACAATGTAGAAGGTAATGACAAAAAAATATTTGATGATATTTTTGGAAAAACTGATGCAACTGATGAACAAGTAAAAAAAGTATATGCTGTTTTCAAAAAAACAGATTCCATAGATTATGCAAGAAAAAAAGCAGAAGAATTCTGCAATAAGGCTAAAGAATCACTTGAGATATTGCCTGATACCGATGCAAAAAAAATACTTATCGATCTTGTAGAATATGCAACTTTTAAAAGAAAAAAATAAGGATTAAATATTATGTCTGATAAAATAAAACTTACTGCTAGAAAGTATGCTCTTCAGAATGCTGTACAATTTAACGGTAAAGCAAATCCTAAATCTGTAATTGGTAAAGTAATCGCAAATCTTAGTAAAGAAGGTTTTAACCCCAAGGATATAATTCCTGTTGTTAACAAGGTTATACAAGATGTAAATAAACTTAGTATTGAAGAGCAGACAAAAGAACTAGAAGAAATTGCGCCAGAGTTACTTATAAAAGAAAAAAAAGAAAGAGATTATAGTCTACCTGACTTGCCAAAGGCTGAAAAAGGAAAAGTTATCACTCGCTTTCCTCCTGAGCCAAATGGTTTTTTACATATTGGTCATGCAAAGGCAAGTATTGTAGATTTTGAATATGCAAAAATGTATGATGGTAAATTCATTCTTCGTTTTGATGATACCAACCCTGAGAATGCTGATATAAAATTTTATGATGCACAAAAAAAAGATCTTGAATGGCTTGGAATCAGCTGGGATGAAGAATACAAGACATCCAGCAATATACAGCGGCATTATATGCTTGCAGAACAACTAATAGAGCAGGGTGATGCATACATATGTCAATGTGGTCCTGATTTTATAAAAGAATGTCGTTTTGATGGAAAGGAATGCAATCATAGAGACTGCCATAGTGGTGAAAACCTTGATTTATGGAAAGGACTAGTTAATGGTGGTATAGATAGAGGAATTCTCCGACTTAAAGGAGATATGGGCTGTGACAATACCGCGATGCGTGATCCAACTCTTTTTAGGATAATTGAAAAAACTCATCCTATACAAGGTGATAAATATCGTGTTTGGCCAACATATGATTTTGCAGGGGCGATAGAAGACAGTCTAAGTGGTGTCACTCATCCTTTTAGAACAAAAGAATACGAGCTACGAGATGAATGCTACTTTAGATTACTTGATTTACTTGGGCTTAGAAAACCATATCTCATGGAGTTTGCACGTCTAAACATTGAAGGTATGCCTGTTTCAAAAAGAAAAATAAAACCATTGATTGATAACGGAGTAGTCTCAGGTTTTGATGATATACGTCTACCAACACTTCGTGGTCTTAGAAAAAGAGGAATCCTTCCTGAGGCAATAAAACAATTTGTACTAAGTCAGGGTATTTCAAAGGTTGAATCAACAGCGTCTTTTAGTCTGGTAGAATCTGCAAATCGTAAGATTATTGATCCTATTTCAAAAAGATTTTTCTTTGTACCCAATCCTGTAAAACTAGTAGTTAAAAACGCTCCAAAGATAAAAAAAGAAATTAGTTTTCATCCACAAAACAAAGAAATAGGAGGTAGGAAAATTGATACCTGTAACATTTTTTATATTCCTGGATCCGATGCTTTTAGTATCAGAGAAGACGAAATTTTTAGGCTTAAAGATTTGTATAATGTAAAAGTTTTAAGTAAAAACGATGAAATCGTAGGTGAATTTGCAGGTGAAGGACTTATTGCTAAATCTGCAAAAATCCAGTGGGTTACTGATTCTTTTGTTGAAATGAAAGTAAATATACCTCATGAATTGTTCGAAGATAAACTTTACAATCCAGAGAGTCTTGAAATAGTAAAGGGATATGCTGAAGAAGCTTTAAAAGATGTAAAGCATGGGGAGATCGTTCAGTTTGAACGTTTTGGTTTTGTACGACTTGAAAAAAAAGATGATGAAATAGTTGGATATATGGCTCACAAATAGTTTTTATTTCTCTTTTTTAATGATACAAACTATAATTATTGCAATAATTGCTATTATAATTTCAAAACCAGGTGTTTCAACAGGTTCTATTAAAGGATAGAGATCCTTTGTTGTTCCGCCACTTATATTGTAAGCGGTATCTCCAATACCATCACCATTTTTGTCTGTTCCATTGTAGTCATCCCAGTAGTTTCCCTTGCCATTATAGCTCCATTTTCCTTCTGAGTCATCATATGCATTATGATAATTATCTATGAAATTGTTTTCATATATTATGTTTTTATTTTTGTTTATTGAATATATCATGATTCCAAATGAGTTTTCTTTCAGTGTATTTTGAAATATTTCACAGTTGTTTGCCCATAATTCAAGAGCAATTCCAGATCTACATCTTTTTATTGTATTGTTTGCAATTGTATTATGTCTTGAGTCTATGTCTATCCCATCGTTGTATAGATAAAATCCTGCGTTTTGTATTGTAAAACCTGTTATTTGTACATGATCTGAGATTATTTTTATTACATCGCTTTTTTCTTTGCCATCTATTATGGTTTCTTCTTTGTTTTCTCCTAATAAACTTATTGATTTGTTGATTACTAAGTTTTCATAATAGGTTCCTTTGTAAACATACACAATATCATTTTGCTCAGCATTATTTATTGCTTCTTGTATAGTTGTATATTGATGACTACTGTTTTGGTTTACATATAAAATATTGTTTTTTTCTGTTTGTGCTTGCAGGGTATGCGATATATTCAATAAAATAATTGATAGTAATAACAATATTGATATTAGTGATAGTTTTGTTCTTTTTTTAGACATAATTAATACACAACAAATTATTTTATAAATTATATTAAAGTAGTAGTTTAAAAATATTCCTGTTTCTTAGTAAAGTTTTTAAGCATATATATGATTTAAAAATTGCACTTAAAAGGAGATGGGATGACACATGCGTCGTTATAAAAAATTATTTTTTGTATTTATCTTACTGTTTAATATTACAATTTTTTTTACACAAACGGTAAGTGCAGATGATTTCATACCAGAGTTTGACAGTATTGGAATATCACTGGCAGTACTTGTCGCAGTAATTGCTACAATATTTGCATTTTTTACTATGGGTGGAATAAAATATGTTACACCTGAAAATGTTCTTGATACCGAGGTTAGAAAGAATTTATATACTTATATCGAGGAATATCCTGGTTCTCATCTGAGAGAAATTGCAAGAGAACTAGATTTAAAACCAAGTAATGCGGCATGGCATCTTAGAAAACTTGAGCAGACAAACCTGGTTAGAAGTAGAGATATTGGTGGAAAGAAGGTTTATTATCTTGTAGAGGGTGGTGTTGAAGCAAGAAAAGAAGCAATTGCAGAGGCTATACTTAAAAACAAAAATGCTAGAAAAATTATGACTTATCTAGTAGACCATCCTGGAAAACATCTATTAGAGATAGCAAATGCACTCGATCTAAATCATCATACAGTAAAATGGCACATTAAAAAAATGTACTTAGCTGAGCTTGTTGATGGTGATACAAGTAACTCTGCATATCCAGTATACTATCCAACAGAGGTAGGTATGCAGATTTCTAATAAGTTTTCAGATATGATTAAAAAACCGGGTAGGGCCTCTTAATTTTATAAGAGCCCAACATCTTTTACTTCTGCAGATTCTATTTTTTCCATCTTAGAGATTTCTTCTGCTATAGGATCGATACCACCTGTACCAGCGCTATCTGGGATTACAACTGTTAAATTAATTCCTTTAAGACCAAATGCTATGTTTTTAATCTCAATGTTTCCTACTTTTGCAGGTGATTTAACATATGTTTTTATTTTTTCAATTATCTGATTTAGTTCTTCTTCTTCTAAAACTTCTGTTGGCATAATCTGTATAAGACCTACGACATCGCCCATGATTCTTCCTCCTTGATTTATTGTTTTATGGTCCTGTAAAACCACATTTTTTACAAGTATATTTTACGCTTTGCTCTCTGCAATTCATGCATCTTCCTATAATTCCATCACAACTAGGACAGTAAAAGGTTGCAGCGCCTTGGTCGATTAATCCTTTTCCACAGGATATACATTTCTCTGCTTTTTCCATAGAATTGGCTGAATAGCAATCCTATATTTAATATTGACGCCTCTTTTTTCCTTCAGTTATTAATATAATAAGTAAGCTAGTTTTCACTTTTCTTTCTTTTGAATCATATCCATGCTAAAAGATGCAACTGATTTAAAAATCCGGTATTGAAATATTGCACCTGCTATAAGATTCATATGATATGTTACAAAACGGTACAGTAATACAAAAACACCAATTAAAGATCCATTTCCAATCCCTATCATTACACCATACAATCCTGCTACACCAAACTCGGTGATACCCGCGCTACCAGGAGTGAGAGGTAGCATTATAATTACAAGTAATAATATCTGAGCGGCAAAAGATTCAACAAAAAAAGGAGGTAGACCAAGTCCCATAAGAATCATTGATGGAATTAAAAAACCTGATGACCAAAACAAGATAGTAACGATACTTGCTTTGAAAAGAGATTTTTTTCCACTGCTTCCAAGACAGGTCATGCTGCTGTGGAAATTATCAACTTCAGTGTGTATTTTATTAACAATTCTATTAGATTTTTCTTTATTTTTAGAAAAACGACTGAATTTACTATTAATCCATAATAAAAATCCTTTGATTTTTTTGGGTCTAATAATTGTATAAACAAACAAAGTAATTAAAATCAAAAAGAAAACGATACCAATGCTCAATCCCCAGTTAATGTAATCCATGTTAAATGGGTTAAATTCATTGCTTTCTAAATTAACAAAATTTCTAAATAACAAAAAAGCAAAGGGGACAAAAACAAGCATAAAAATAGCATCAAGTAATCTTTCACCCAGTACTACTGCGGTAGAGCAACCGAGATTCATGCCTTTTTTATTTAAAAGATGGATACGAACAGGCTCGCCACCCGCCATACTTGGAGTTATACATGCAAGAAACAAATTTGCAATAACAATCTTTGTTGACTCCCATAATCCAATATTGATAGTATCATCCATCTGGTTACTAAGTATTTTTAGTCTCAAACCCCATAGAAACCAATACAATACATTTAGACATATTGCAATCAAAAAAAACTCATACTTGATGTTTGTAGAGTTTAACTGTTTTATAGTATCTGCATCAACGGTAAAATACAAAATAGCGATTATAATACCTAGACTGAGGGCTAGGCTTAATGTAATGGAAAACTTGATTGTTTTTTTTGGTTTTTCTCCTTCTTTTTTCACAGAAACCATATTTTAGCATTCATATATTTTAGTTATGGTAAATTCGGATAAACCTAAATTAAATAAACATATTTTTATTTTGAAATTAAAAAACAAAAACCTTTTCAGTAACAAATCTATCCACAGGAATCTTAGAATGTGAATAAACATGAGAAAATTACCCCTTTCAAAATATTTCAAATCAATAAATTATGCAATGCAAAACAAGATTGCAGGAGAAAGCATTTATCCATTTTATGCATCATATAAGGTAACTCATAAATGTAGTCTTAGATGTAGTTTCTGTAATGTATGGATGGAGGATACACCTGATCTTAAAACACCAGGTGTTAAAGAAGTGATAGATAACATTGCAAAATCAAGTATTGTTGTTTTAAGCCTTGAAGGTGGGGATCCTCTTGTACGAAAAGATCTGGGTGAAATACTTGAGTACGCACATCAAAAACCATTTTATTTGTTTTTTACAACAAACGGTCATCTTCTTGAAAAATGTCCAATGAACGAATATGGAAAACACATTGATTATCTGCATATCAGCATCGATGAAGGACATGATAACCTTGAATTCTTTGAAAACCTAGAAACCTATCAAAGTTATGGTCCGGAGATATGCATACAAGTTGTTGTAACACGTGATACGATGGATGCAGTTGAAGAAAAAGTGAAAAGAGTATATGATGTAGGTGCAAGAACAGTTATAATGCCTGCCTGTCACTTAGATGGAACAGATGATTATTACCCTGATCCAGGGGAATTTAAAACACTTATCAATAAACTTAAAAAGAAATACCCAAACACAATCACGACACCCTCAGGTTTTCTTGATAACATAAACAAACCACATGGTTGCAGTACATCCTCAATAATAATAGATAGCGATGGAGGACTTTTTTATCCATGTAGAACTATAGGTGAAAGACTTTTTGACTTAACAAAAGGAGATTTAATGGATTTCTTAGTATCAAAAGAAGCACAAAAAGCAAGAGAGGAAATGAAGAAATGCAAAAGACGCTGCGGTTGGTATCAATATTTTGCAACAGATGTTTTTGCATCACCCCGCTCAATTACTTCTTCACTAAAACCTTATATTTTTAAGTAAAATAATCTATAAAGCATATGAACATAGGGAAATAACATGAAGATATTAATTGCAACAGAGTCATACTATCCAAATATTGATGGAGGAGCTGTTGCACAACATAATCTTGTAAATAAACTTAAAAAGAAAGACCATGAAATAGAAGTTATAGCCCCAGGATATTCTTATAAATATGCTGTAGAACAAAAAGATGCCAATGTAACATTACATAGAACAAAAGCAGTAAAACTGCCGTTTTATATGGATAATAGATATCATTTTTCACCGTTTCCTTTCTTTAAAATAGGTAAAATCATCAAAGATTTCAAACCAGATATAGTACACATATGCTCACCTTACCCAGTGGGTGCTAGTGCTATGATATGGGCGAGAAAAAATGATATACCTGTTTTAGGATCAATACATGTTCTTCCTGACAATATGCTTTCACCGTTTCTGCATTCAAAAAGATATGATTTTTTTGAAAAACGCTCATGGAATTATCTTATATATTTTTTCAACCTTGTTGACTGGGCTACAATACCAACTAAAACAGGAGCTGACATGTATTTGGAGCATGGTCTTAAAAAAAATATAACACCAATATCAAATGGTCTTGACACAGAGGTTTTTAATCCTAGAAACGACGGTGAGTATCTTAGAAAAAGATATAATCTTCCAGAGGAAAACATTGTACTTTGTGCAGGTAGAATAAATGAAGAAAAAAGCTTAGATGTTTTAATTAAAGCAATCCCTCATGTTGTAAAAGAAACAGATGCTCATTTCTTATTTGTAGGTGAAGGTGGAGAATATAAACAGCTACTTATCAGACTTGCAGATAAACTTGGAGTCAAAGATAATGTTACATTTACTAATTTTATGGATTGGAAAGATTATCCTAATATCTATAATATCGCTGATTTATTTGCTATGCCTTCAGAGGCAGAGCTACAAAGCATTGTTACACTTGAAGCAGTAGCAACTGGTTTGCCTATTGTGGTTGTAAACAAAGGTGCTCTACCAGAGCTTGCAAGTAACAAAAATGGTCTTTTATTTGAACCTAAGAAACATAAACAAATGTCAGAACAAATTTGTAAAATTTTAGTTGATGAAAAACTTAAAAACAAGATGGGTAAAAACAGCTTGGATCTTATAAAAAATCATACCCTTAAATCAGTGGCAAAACAATATGAGAAAACATATGAAAAAACAATAGATTACTATAACAATAAATAGGGTTTTTTTAATCTGTGAAATATCGTGATTGTATATATGTCCAGTTAACCTCGTATACTTCAGCCCAAGAGCTAGGCTCCATTATGTCCTCATTTATACTTTTTGACTCATTTCTATAAACCATTTTAAATATACTGCTGTTAAACTTATCATATCCTCCGCTCCAGGTATCATTTGTCATATGTTTTGTTCTAAACATGCCGTTTTTTGGTCCTATATGAACCTCGTTGTTTTTCATGATGCTATCAACTATTATATGAGTTATTTTTGATCTATTTCTACCAATTCCCATAAGCTCCCATATATATTCACTAGTATTCTCTGCTTCCCATAGATAAATTGTTTCATCATTTGTTGTATTAAAACCATTTGCTTCCATCATTCTTTCAAGACGATGATCAGATGCAATAAGGCTATTATTGTGAGAAACATTTCCTTCAAACCAATTAATTGCATTAATATCCTCTGCGGTTATCTTCTCAGTGCTCTGTCCAAGTGCTTCATGTGAAGAATATGTCGAAAGACCAAGCGATGAGATAAAAATAATAAAAAAACATAAAATAGCAATTCTTTTTTTCTGAGAAAACATTATTTTTCTTCTTCTGTAATTAACAAAAAGATTAATTTTTTCATTAATTTTTGAAAAAAAAGCTTTGTAATGAGGATCAGAAAAAATACCACCAATCCCAAAAATTGTAAGGATTGCAACAGGATACATTAGATACTCAAAATGTCTATGTGGGAAAAGAGTTGTACTTTTTGATATTATAGCATAAAAAAGCGATGAAATAATTGCTATTAACCATCCACGTATAAAAAAACCATTTTTTATATGACATGTATATCTAAAACCTGCAACACCAAAAGAAAAAGCAACTAACAGAGGAGTCGTCAAAATCAAAGCTGTTGGATCAAGAGAAAAACCTGTCCATGGTAAAGGAGTTGTAGTAAAATATGCAAGAGATCCTATACATATTATCATCGTTATCATGAAAAGATAAACTCTGGATTTTATTGATGGCTCTGGTTTTTTTATAAATGGATTTGTCTTCCATAAAAACCACAAAGCAACGTTTATTTCTTTATTCTTAACTTTTTCTTTGATATGCTGATTATATCTTCTTATGATTCTTACAATTCCGAAAGAGGAAAAAAACAGTATATAAAAAAGCATTATTATCAAGTTAGCTCCTATTTTTATCCCTGCAACACTCATGCCATTTTTCATAAAACTTTCATAAACAGGTGTTGCAACAAAAGCCCAATAAGAAAATATGAAAATACTTGTTGAAAAAACATATATTATATCTTTTTTAATTGTCTTGGTCCAATTATCTTTGCTAGCATTTTCAAAAAATATGATAAAAATTAATGATATAATATAGAAATATGTTGTTAAATGATGTGACATTACAAGTAGAATTGTGGAAATAGCAAGTGCAAAAATATACAGATTATTTTTACGAAACTTGATAAAAAAATACATTGAAAGAATCATAAAAAAATGTCCTATAGTAAGAGGAGAGGCATGACTTAGCTGATAAACATGAAAGGGTAAAAAAGCTAAGACCAATGCAGACAGTAATGCCATTTTTTTATCCTCTAAAAGTTCATAGCATATAAAATAAAATATAGGAATAGTAAGACCGCCAAAAATGGGGGCGAGTTTTGGCATTATAACTAAAACATCAAGACCTGTTATCCATTGTGCAAAGATATTGATTGCATATAACACCGGAAAATAATTGTATGAACTTCCCCATCCAAGGTATTCTGGAAAAAATTCTCCCTGTGTTGCAACAGATTTTGTAAGACCAAAATATATCCCAAAGTCACATCCCCATGCAGCATTAGTCCATCCTGGTATGGCTCTTATTATAATTGCTAAACTTGAAATTAAAACTAACCAAAAAAACCAATTTTTTGGAAGTTCTTTTAATGATATTATTTTTTTCTCCATTATTATTCTACGCAAAATAAGATGTTGATATAAATCATTTGCTTAAAAACAAAAAAGAGTTATGGAAATGGGCTTTTAGTAGTGTTATATACGATATCAAGTATATTTTCAACAGATTCATCAACATCACATTTGCGTTTAATACCTGTTTTTTTCTTAGCTATCTCTACATCTTTAGATAAATCTATTTTATCTTGATCAACACAGTAAAAAGAACCTTTTTTGTTATGATACTCTGCAAGATACTCTTGTTCAATTTGCCCTGGTGTAGGAGTCATAAGAGCTTTTGCACCAATCACTGATAAATCAAGTATTGTGCTATATCCGCTACGTGATATCACTAGTTTTGCTCGATTCAAAAAATCCTCTCGTTCTTTTTTTGGTAAAAAAGAGTATGTCTCAATGTTTTTGGAATTATATTTATCAACATTTTCAGTTTTTCCAAGAGTTAAAACAACTTTTCCTTTCAAATCTTTTACTTGACTCATTATTTTTTCTTCAAGGTTTGTTCTCTGCGGTTCAGGTCCTGATATGCTAACTAAATAATCAATATCTTTTTTCTTCTTCTTTTTCCTAAAATCAGATAGCACTCCTACATAATGCAGTTTTTCTTCATCTATTCTATGAAGATTATGTGAAAGATCACCTGAGAGGTTATCTTCTTCGTAGTCGGGGACAATTACTCCAGCGTAACGCTTGAAGAAAAACAAATTAAAAATCTCGCTTCCACTTTCAAACATTTTTAACCTTAAAGGGTTCATTATACGCATCTGATGAGAAATAAAAAAACTAGGAATGCTTCTGCTATAGATATCATATCTTGCATCAGAGATAATCCTGTCAAACTTTTCTTTTTCTAAAAGTTTTTTTACATAAGTAAAACCATTGTGGAGACGTCCGATAAAATTAGGCCAGTATATCATGCTTTTAGCCATGAACTGCCGTGAGTTATCTGATAAAAGCATTGGATAGTCTTCAAGTTCGATAAAATCGAGGTTTTTTCCAAGCTCATTTTTAAGCAGTTGAAGAGAGCGACCATGAGAAATAATTGTCAAATCATGGTTTTCATTAACAAGTTTTCTAATGATTGGAAGACTGCGTGTTGCATGACCAAGACCCCATGAACATACTGCATAAATTATCTTCATTTTCAAAATGCCTTAAACAAATAACTTGTTAAATAAATCACCGCAAAATAACATATATTTAAATAACAAAGCATATTCACCGCTTGAGATCTAAAATGAGATTTGATGAAAAACTATCAAAAATAGTTGAAAAAAACAACTCTCTTTTATGTGTAGGACTTGATGTCGACAAAGAAAAAATACCAAACCACTCTCTTTTAGAATTCAATAAAAAAATAATTGATGAAACAAAAGACATTGTTTGTGCATATAAATTAAACATGGCTTTTTATGAAATACTGGGTTTGAAAGGATATGAATTACTTGAAGAAACAATTAGATACATTCCAAAAGATATAGTAACTATACTTGATGGAAAACGAAATGATATAGGAAACACTGCAAAAAAATATGCACAAAGTCTTTTTGAAACATTAAAATGTGATGCTGTAACTATTAACCCTTATCTTGGGTTTGATGGAATAAAGCCCTTTTTAGATTATAAAGATAAATACAGCTTTATTCTCTGCAGAACCTCAAATCCTTCTGCAAAAGACTTTCAAGATTTAGAGATAGAGGATAAAACATTGTATATTCATGTAGCAGAAAAAATAAAACAATGGAATGCAAACAAAAATGTAGGAGCTGTGGTTGGTGCTACCTATCCAGATGAGCTTAAACAAATAAGAAAAGTTCTTGGTGAAGATGTAATCCTTCTAATTCCAGGTATTGGTGCACAGGGTGGAAACGTTGGAAAAACCATAAAATATGGCACAAACAAAAATGGGGAGAATGCGGTTATAAATTCCTCGCGAGGTATAATATATTCAAAGGACCCAAGAAAATCAGCAATTCTCCTTAAGGATGAAATAAATAAATATCGATAAATATATTTAAAAATATATCTTTTTATATCTCTGTAGTTTACCAAAACAGATAAAAACCAGTAAATACTTATTTTATACCTGCCTTGATCCGAAGGTCTTCATGATCAATGATTGAAGATGCAAAATCAAGGAAACAATAATTGATATCACACAATTAGGGTCCCTCTTTGACCAATAAGACGTAAGAGTCAAATGGGATGAAAAAGAGGATAACCATGATATCAAACAAAAGTCGCAACTGATGTTATGGGGTTATTTCACTGCTGTGTTTCGAAATAACTCTATAACTGCGACAAAAATATAGTAATCAAAAATAGAAAAAGAATAAAAAAAAATAGTTTTAGGTTATTGTTTTTTTAATTTTTACAATAATCCTATTTCCCCATAAGTTATGTCTAATGTTATCGTTTTATGTGCAATGATTGGTAGACTATCAGAAAGACCATTTGTTTCTCCAGGCATTAGTCCCATAACATAGAAATGCATTGTTAGGTTTTCACCATTGTTGAAGGTCTCTTCTGAGATTTCATATTTTGCAGGTATTGTTATGTTATTGTCTTTTTTACCACCTAGCATTGAATCTACAATATTTTTTGATTTAGCAAACTCTACTATTGGTAATATTCTACCAAAATAACCCTTTATAGGTAATATATTTACATCTAAGGGGTTTCTGATTACTATTGCGCTGTAAAAAATTGATCTAGGCATTATAAATTGACTTCTACCACTGTTATCAGTTGAGTTAAGCTCTATAAATAACTCGTCTTCTACCGTATATGTAGCATTATCTCCGTCTTCAGTAACATTTACCAAAAGAGTAATACTTTGATTTCCTAAGGTTATATCTGGTGTTACAATTCCAACCCAGCCGTTGACATCTGCTTCAACTCTGTCAGTTAAAATTGCAGCTCCAGCAAAATTAACAGATACCACTCCAATTAACAAGCTTACAACAATAATTGATATTATTTTCCCTTTATTCATATATATCACTCTGTACCGTATTTTAATTTCCTACTTTTATATTTATATTTTATAATATATATATCTTTCTATAATATTGCCGATATTCGTACAATATTTAACTAAATCACGAGTTAAAATACAATATTAGTATATTAATGTTTTTATAATATATGTACTAATTCCTTTTTTAATCAATCATAAAATGAATAAGTAGACAAGATATAAGCTATTATCCATAACTTCGCTATATCTATAATTAAAGCTTAGTGATTACAGGATAAATTAGATATCTAGAAAAAATGATTTTATATGTAAACTTTATATACAGGTTCTGTATACGTTTTAAATCCGAATTGACCCGGACCTTTCCGGTCAACCCATGAGATTATGTCATCGCATTCTGTGATTGGGTTACTTCAGTCCGTGGCAACAGGAAATGGATGTGGAGGTTCAAGAAAAACAAGGTATACCTTAGGGTGTTCTTGGTGCTCTCTTGAATCTGACGATTGACGTGTGTTGGTGAAATTTGATTCACCTGCCAAATTCCAAA
>CAZQEU010000030.1:0-17745 GCA_964592335.1 uncultured Thermoplasmatales archaeon | reverse complement strand
TGCGTTTACCTTTTAAACGAAAATAAATTATGTTTTTTAAAGTCTAGGGTTTATTTGTCATCATCGAATGCTTCGTCGATTTTTTTACCTATCTCTTCACCCATGTCTTCCATTTCTTTTTCAAAATCTGTGCATGTATGTTTCTTCCAGCTTGACCATACAGCCGCAAGTATCATACCATTTACAATTATTGTTATGAGAAACATTGCTATATGCTGCCATATATTAAAATTGTAAAACCAGAAGTAATAAATCAGAAATCCTACTGATGCAAGTGGTACCAGAATTGATGCTATCATTCTTGATCTAAAACCGAAGAATTTCATCATTTCTCGACCTGGTTTTGGTATCATTCGAATGGCCCATACAGCCCATACACCACCTATGAGAATTATTAATATTAGTACTGATAAGAGCACTACTGCTATTTTTTTCTCATATGGATGGATATTTCCTGAGAAGAATGCAAGCCATGCAATGATAAATATTAGCCATCCACATGCTACTATTCCTGAAAAAGCAGGTCTCCAACCTGGTCTGTATTTTTTAACACTCATGAACATATTTTTCCTCCGCCATTTTTGATTTTGAATAACTAAAAATATTATAAATAGGTTTTTACCGTATTTTGGGTTTTTTAGTTATTTTCTCAAAATGATAAAATGCTAAAAATGTAAACTAGAAGGAAAATAATATAAATAACTTTTTCCATATAGTTTACATATGCTTGTTAGTAAGGAAATAAAAACATTTAGACTCCTTCCTGCATCTATTACAGATTTAGCCAAGCAACTGGAGCTTTATCCAGGCACAGTTTCAAAAATTGCTGAAAAAATGATAAAAAACGGTCTTGCCAAAAAGAAAAAACTAGGAAGAAAGGCAATTTTAGAAAGCGAACAGACACTTCACTCTCAAAAACTAGAAGAAATAATAAAAATGTATCCAAACTTTCCATTAGAAGAACTATTGACAAATACAAATCTTGAGATAATCTCTTTGTTGAACCAACCTTTAAATAAAAACGAAATAAGCAAAATCACCGGTGCATCGCGTCAGTGGATATATCATGAGTTAAAAATACTAGGTAAATATGGTATTTTACTAAAAAACAAAGAAGGTTATTACAATAATCCTTCACATAAAGCAATTTATGATTTTTCAAAAAATTATTACAAATACAAAAACTATAAAGAAATAGAAAAGATCACAGATGATGCAACAATCATTTGGCAGCAGGGAAACGAGATATTATTAAAATCAAAAAAGACACTAAAAGAGTATCCTACAACCGCAATCACTGCTTTTTCAAACTATAATCTACCAATGATTAGCAATCTTAAATATTACTTTATTTCAAAAAGAAAACTCAAATTATCTGATATAATTATACATACCATTCTAATAAATGAAAAAAGTAAGACATACAATGCTTACGCATGTCTTTTATATGATAAAACTAGACCCAAAGATCTAATGAAAAAAGCAAGAATATATGGTCTTACAGACCATATTTCAGAGCTTATTTATTTTTTGAATAAACATGAATCTAAAAATCGAATTTTTCCAAGTTGGGATGAATACCTAGAACTTGCAAAACAGTACAAGGTGAGATAAAAAAATGAAAATGTTTGACAGCAAATACATAGAAGACGAGCTTAAGAAAATAAATTCTCATTTTTCTGACGAAGTAAAGATGTATATAATTGGCGGAGGTGCAATGAGTTTTTATGATATCAAAGCCGCGACAAAAGATATAGATGTTATAGTTGAAACTGAAAAAGAAGCAAAGAATTTGATTAATGCTTTGTATAAAAGTGGTTATAAAAAAATTGAGCCGGAAGATCCTGTTTATCAAAAGATGAGAACAAGGGAGATAATAGAAAACAAAGATGGTTTTAGATGGGATATTTTTGTAAATGTGGTATGTGGAGGGCTTAGTTTTTCAAAGGATATGAAAAAACGTGCTATAACTTTTAAGAGTTTTAGTAAAATAAAGGTTTTTCTTGTGTCTTCAGAGGATATATTTATCTTTAAATCAGTTACATCAAGACCCAGGGACAGAGAAGACATGTTTGCATTATTTTCCAGTGGAATTGATGCAGATATAATAAAGGAAGAGATAAAACAGCAGGCCATGCTAGATGAGAACAAGGCATGGATTTCTTATTTTTTTATAGGTCTTGATGAGCTTGTAAGCGATTATGATATAGTTTTTCCAGGTTATAAAGAGTTTTTAAAACTTGCTGAAGAAGACATGATGGAAAAACTGATGATCGAGTTTGTAAGAAGAAAACCACTTTCTCTAGATGATTTAGCATTTAAGTTGAAATCTGATAAAAAGGAGATAAGAGCTATATTAGACCGGTTAATAAATCAAGACAAAATTAAAAAATTGGATGAAACTTATTATACAATGAATTAGGAATTAGCCGAACCGTCCTGTTATATAGTTTTGTGTTGTTTCCTTTTCAGGTTTTACAAATAGTTTTTTTGTAGGTCCAAACTCAATTAGGTCTCCGAGATACATAAATGCTGTGTAATCTGAGACTCTTGCTGCCTGTTGCATGTTGTGTGTAACTATTACCACGGTGTAATCTTTTTTTAGTTCTTGTATGAGATCTTCTATTTTTTTTGTAGCAATTGGGTCAAGTGCACTGCATGGTTCATCCATCAGGATTACATCAGGTTGAATGGATAAGGCTCTTGCAATGCAGAGTCTTTGTTGTTGTCCACCTGATATTCCCATTGCGGATTGATCGAATCTGTCTTTCATTTCATCCCAGAGTGCTGCGTCTTTTAGGCTTTTTTCAACAAGCGCGCCTAATTTTTTTTTGTTTTTTAGCCCTTGCATTTTTGGACCGTATGCGATATTTTCCCAGATGCTTTTTGGAAAAGGATTGGGTTTTTGAAATACCATTCCAACGCGTCTTCTAAGTGCGACAACATTTGCTGTTTTTTTGTTTATGTCTTTTCCGTCTAAGTAAATTTGTCCTTTTATTCTACATTCTTCAATTATATCGTTCATACGGTTTAGACATCTGATAAGTGTTGATTTACCGCATCCTGAGGGTCCTATCAGGGCTGTTACTCTTTTTTCTGGTATTTTCATATTTATATTTTGTAGTGCTTGTTTTCCTCCATACCAGAGGTTTAAATCTTTTATTAGAAATTTTACTTTTACAGTTCTTTTCTTTTTTGCAGTCATTTTTTAACCTAAGTTTTATTTGCAGTTTTTTAAAAATATATGATTTTAAACTTAAAATTGCTGTAAATAAATTATTATTTCTAAATACTACTATATATTTTGATGATTTTATCTATATATTGTAAATTTTAGTATTTTATTAAAAATAATGTATTTGTTTCACCCATACAAGACAAATAAAAAATTATATAGATTTTGAATAATTTATTTTATCTATATAGATTACGTATTAAAATCTTTTAATGGTTTTAAAAATTGTTGAGAATTATTATCGGAGGATAATTATTTGTTTAAATGTCAAAAATGTGGTTACATAGGGTCTAAAGACGATGTTAAACATGCTCCTAAGAATCTTCCAGATTATGGTGATAAATTAATTTGTTATAAGTGCTTCAAAGAAATAAAAGCTGAGAATAAAAAATCCTCTGTTGTTGAAGATAGTGCTTCAAAAACTATTCCTGGTAAAAGATGTATCTATTGCGGCAGCCCCATTGAGCATGACCAAAAAATTTGTCCGTATTGCATGTATGACTATAGTAAAAAGAAAGTTGTTAAAAGAGAAAAAGATGTAGTTTCAAAAAATATTTCTCCAATTAATATTTCGAATAGTAAATTTCCTAAGGCGGAGGATGAAATCAAAAAAAATGTTCCTAAGAAATTTCGTTATTTACCAATGATTTCATTTGTAGTTGTAATTGTATTAGGTTTGCTTTTTGCAAATAGTTTTGGTATGTTTTCCGCTTTTGTTGAAAATCAAGAATTAAGCTCTATCGAAGGTGAATGGACGCTTCTGGATATGCCTGGACCTGCCGATGACCTTTATGATCAGAAGTGGATTTTTCACAAGAATCATACATTAATTGTTGAGACTGATTATGAATCTGAGACTAGTAATGATTTGACAAATTATGTTCATTGGGATGCAGGTAAAGGTACTCTTGAGTTGTCCATTCCTTTTTCTAAATCTGATCAAACATTGATATATAATGTTGAGCCTACAGTTTATAATTTACAGTTGTCAGATAATAACAGAAAGATGACTTTAACTTGCGAAACTGATGTTTTTCAGTTAAAAATGGAACTTAAAAAGATTTAAGGTTTTTTAAAGCTTATAATAAAATGAGTTTTGTCCTTTCATGCCATAGTTGTCTGTTACTGTAAGATTTACCCAATAGTTATAACCCGGGCTTAAAAAAGTCATATCTGTTATCTGTACTTTTCTACCAAAGGGCTCTGGTTGTAAATAACTTGGTGGAGTAGATGACATATTTGTTACATTCCATTCCCATTTTACTATGTATCCATCTCCAGGATGGTCTGATAGTGATCCATCGAGTATATAGTAATTATTATTTGAACTAGGTAATGACTCTATGTCAACGTGTATTATTGCTGTTGGAGGATAGAATGTTTTTTCAAAGCTGTTTCCAAGATATGTGTTTAACTTTATTGTTATTGGTTTATTTGTTTCTACTGTATCATTTACCCCGTTATCAGCACTCAGGTTGATGTTATAATCCATATATTCATATGATTCAACTCTAAAATCAGAATTGTTCAGGTATGTAAATGGTTGCCCTGTTTTGTTTATCCACCATAGTGCGTTGTTTATACGTATTCCTACTATTTGTGATGGTCCTGTATGGGTGTTTTGAACACTCAAATTTAACCAATTATTCTCGATATCTGGTGATAATCCCAATAATGTTATTTCCTCTATTTCTTGAAGTGTTTGCTGCCATTCTGCTTCTTGACGTTCTTCTTGTTTTTGAGCCACAAAAAGTCCAAAAGAAGAAGCAGCTGTGACTGCTATTAAGGTTAGCATGAGTGTTGCTATTACTGGTGATACTCCTCGTATATCTTTAATTAATCTTTGCATATTGAATCTTATTTTTTAAAAAATGTTGTTTGTAACTTAAAATTGCCGTAAATAAAATACGATTTCTATATAGCTGTAAGTAAAATATCTTGTTCTATAGAGATTATATTCGATATTTTTATATGAATTATATAATTAGTAAGAAATTAAAGAATTAGGGGGATTTATAAAGACACTTTAGAAATCTTCCTTCAATAATTTGTTTGCAAAAATAAGGATATAATCATATGGGAATTTCAATAGACATGGCAGGTTTAAAACATTTCATACCAGAGATTCCAGATGGTCAAATTATTTTAATTGAGGGAAAACTTGACCCGATTAAAACTTTTTTTGTCAAACATCTGGGTCTTGTTGCTTGTAAAAATGGTAGAAGAGTGACTTTTATTTCTTCAAAAAATAAGGTTGAACTCAGAGAATCTCTTAACAATGGCAAGTGTGATTTTGATACATCTAATTTCGAAGTAATAGATGAGCGCTCATCTAGACATTGGAAGGACCATATCGCTGAGGAGTCCATTCTTATCATTGATTCTTTTTCATATCTTATGCTTGATAAATCGCTTTATGAATTCCGTGATGTAATGGAAGATATGCGCGATGAATGTAAAACAAAAAATGCAATTACTATTTTAACGCTTGTAGATGGAATGCTTGGTGAAAAAGAGGAAATTACTACGGAATATCTTGCTGATGGGATTATTAGGTTTCTTACTAAGGAGGGTCCTAAAGGTAAAGAGCGATATATACGTATACCAAGATGGATTGGAAATGTTTCATTTGATGATAACATTAACTATACATTTGATGGGAAGAAGATGAATGTTGATCAGAGGGAAAGAGTAGTTTAATATATGGATATCTTAATATATATTATTGCCATTATAATTATTATGGGGGAATTGAAAAATCGCTGTTGAACAAGGTGTTTATGACAGATACGGCCTGAGTGGAAACCCATTTCGGGATTTAACTAGTGAAAGTGTAGAAAATATTGAACTTATTCATGTGAAACAGAGTATCGATCAAAGTATTGATGTACTTCGAAATGAAATATTTGACAAGGAAAACAAAGCAGCGGTTGCAATAGTTGGAGAATATGGTGCTGGAAAAACTCACAGGCTTTTATTGATGAAAAAAAGATGTGAGAAAAACAAAGTCTTCAATATTTTCGTAGATATAGCTAATGAAACAAGATTTTTGGTTGACGGTATTGTTGACAATATAATTGAAAATGCTGATTTAAATGGTTTTTCAAAATATGTAAATAATCCTGAATGGTATAAAGATATCAAAAAACTCAAAAAATATTTGAAAAATAATTATGATCCAGTCAGAGCAGGTCAAAGCATTGTAAAAGCACTTAATGCAAATGCTCCAGCGGTTTTACTTCTTAATGATTTACATAATCTCAAGCAGCAGACAGACCTTGATAATTTTGTAAGAGCGATACAGGAGATAATTGATCATAGTGATCCTGGTGTTTTGGTAGTAATAAGTTGTAGAATTAAATTTTATAAACAATTTTTTAAAAAATACAAAGCTCTTCATGAACGCATAAATGCAAACATTGTAATTCCTGATTTAAAGGATGATGAGGCGGGTCTTTTAATTGCTAAAAGAATGCTTGAAAAACGTATGGTGGACAATCTTGAGCCGTTATATCCTTATACTGATGAAACGGTAAAGCTTCTAAATGATAGAGCAGATGGAAATCCCAGAAATATTTTGAAGCTTTCATCCTTTATTTTAGATCAAGCAACTAATTCTAGGACTATGACGATTAATGATGAGTTTACCCGTGAGCAATTAAATCTTAGTAAGAATAGGTCTCTTGAGGATTTGTTTGAAGAAAAAGTTGAAAAAAAGCAGCCTATATCTAAGATTAGCTCTGATTTAAACAAAGTAAGCAAGCTGAAAAAGAAAAAGGACTATGATGAATCATTGATTAAAAAGATTGGTCCTACGATTAATCCTCATAATAATCCAGGCAATCCTGGAGAAGATATGTCTGATCAGAAACCAAAGGTTATTACAAAAATGGTTCCAACTAAAACAAGGAAAATTCAACCGCGTGACGTGAGAGTTAAGTGTCCTAAATGCTCTAAATTGTTTGTGTTTCAGGTTCAAGAAGATAAAGAAAAAATGAAATGTCCTAACCCTGATTGTGATTTTGTTGGAATTATTAAGAAAAAATAAAATTTTTTTTTAATTTTTTTAAAGTATCAATAACGAGAAAAACAGTGTTGATCCTAATACAAGTAATAATATGTGTAATAAACCATATTTTACTTTTCCATCTACAAACCCGCCAATAACAGCGCCTGTTCCTATTGAGTTTGCAATTACAACGTGAAAGAAACGTCTTTTTAATGTGATAAATGACAATCTTCCAAATTCTGCTTCTTCTGCTGCTGTAGCGGCACTTTCTAGTCCCCCTCCACCTTCAAGTAGTGATATATCAATTCCTTGAAAATCTGGGAACATGTTAAGCAGTATATATATGATAACAATTAAAACTACAAAGGAGATATATGCAGTTGTTGCCTGTGCAGTTAGTTCTCTTTTTCTGTCTGTTTTTACTTTTATGAAATCATCCATGTCTTTTGCTGCTCTAAATATAACTGTTGCTGTTTCTCCACCTATCTTTGATGCCTCTCCAATAATTGAAGCATATCTTCTGATAAGATGACTTTTAAATGATTTTCCCATGCTTGTTATTACTTCATCAAAGGGTCTTCCAATCCTAATCGAGTCTGATGCTATTTTTAGCTTATCCCTTAGTATTCCTGAGTTTGTCTTTGAAAGTTCAATAACTGCTTTCGATGGATCTAACCCTCCTCTCATCGCATCTGCCATATCAAAGAGGAACTGTGCAAAGCCTCTCTCGTGTTTGAATATTCTTCTCTTTTCTAGTTGTGATTCGACAGCATATGGGGTTAATGCGATAAACAATCCTGCGACAAATACATATTCAGTTGTGAATTCTGGGACGTTTGGTGTACTAATAGCCCATGCAAACCCTAGCAAAATAAATATAAATGCAATAGTAAGGGGGAGATAAATAATTACATATTGTTTTTGCATTGGATGTTGTGCAAAAAACTTTCTAAAAGTAAAGTCTTTAGTTTGTTTTAGATATAATATGTAAACTCCAATTCCAGCACCTACAATTGCTGTACCAATCAAAAGAAACATGGAGATTGCAAGTATGTCTATGCTGAATCCTTGTAGTGTTGCTGGTGGTTTTTCTGTTACTCCAAATTTCCAACTTTTCTGTGCAGTGTTTCCATTGGTATCCGAGACTGTAACTGTCACAGTATAATTTTTTCCTCTTTCTAATATAAAGACTTGCGGAACTTCATAGGTTATGTATTCTTCTGTGATTTCTGTTATCTCCTCAAATTCTGTGACATCATATATTCCAAATTTCATAACAACCGAGTTTATATCTATACCATCTGGGTCTGAATACTCAACTCTTATTTTTGGTCTAAGCTCAGTTATATCTGAATTTGGCTCAGGATATATTATGTCTATTGTTGGTTCTCCAACTGCCTCTACGCTACTCGTTAGAATATTTGGTAAAAATAAAAAGAAAGTTATAAGCAATATTATTGAAAGCTTTTTAACTATTTAACCACCTCTTGAGTAAGCTGTGCTGATTATTACATTTACAAAAAAAGCAGAAAATGGAATGAGAACGTATGCAAGTAAAAGCAAGAGTGTATCAGCATCAAATGGACCCATTTCAGTTGCAAGTGCATTCATTAAAAATGCGGCTATTCCTAAAAATAGCACGCTCATGAGAACAAGACTGACATACATTTCAAGGTATCCTGCAAGTTTTTCTGTAAATGTTTTTTGTATGTCTCTTCTCAGTTGCATTGTTTGGTCTGCTTTTTGCCTTAAGTATTCGTCTAAATCTCCTCCCTGGTGAATCATGTTTGAAAGATCCCATAGAGTTTCTCTGAATTTTTCAGAAGGTGTTTCTGTTGCAGTTTCACTTAAAGCCGTTACTATATCTTTTCCTTCAATATCGATTTTATGAACTATTTTTTTAAACTCTGCTGTGATTTGTGGGTTCGCCTCTTTTCTTTTTGCAATATGTCTTACAATCTTGATTGGCGTAAGCCCAGTACTCGCAAGTACTGAAAGTTCACTTAATGTAAAAGGTATCTCTTGGTCAATTTGTAATTGCCTATTTGAAATCCTCATTTTAAGAACTATAAAAAATATTGAAAATCCCATTGAGGAGGATATAGCTGTTAGAATAAGTACATATGATATCCATGAGTCTATTGATAGAATCATTAAGAATATTGTACAATATAATAGAAAAGAGGCTATAGCAACAATAATTCCTGTGACGATCATTGTTGATAAAAAGATTTCAGCTGTGTACATCATGTTTGCACTTTTTAGCTGATCAGTCAAATTATCATATTTTCCTTTTTTGAATTGGGAGCCTAGTAATCTGTAGCAAAAAGTCTTATATTTTTTTTTAAAGTTTTTGAAAAAAGAGGCATTAGTAACTTTTTTCTTTTTTTGTTTCTTCTTCCACTTCACTTGTCTTACCTCTTCTCAATTTCTGCTATTGCCTCTAATGGGTCAACATAGTAATGATTAATTGCTTTGTGAACATCTTGATAATAATTGACATCTTTTTTGTCAAGGAGTTTGATATATGCTTCTCTTCTTTTTAATTCGTTAAAAACCTCTTCGATATCTTTACCTGTTTCATCAGCGATTTTTTCAAGTACATAGCTTCGGCCGTTATAGTCAAAGTTGTCGTTTTTTGGATTCCATCTGAAAGCCTCATTTGTTAAAAGATTATTTGTTCTTCCCTCTAGCTCGAGGATTTCAACTACGGCTTTTGTTCTTCTAACTCTGTTGTCTTTATATTTTACTTGTCCTAGAAATGCAACTGCATCGATACTTTGGAACAGAACTCTTGGAATGTTCATAGGTTCGCTTTCTACCCTATGAAGTAGCTCTGCGATGGTCCCTGCGTGAACTGTTGCCATTGATGAGTGACCCACTGCTATTGCTTGGAAAAGTGTAAATGCTTCGCGACCACGAATCTCGCCTACTATTACATATTCTGGTCTTTGTCTAAGAGCAGCGACCAGTAAATCAAATAAGTCAACATCTCCAGGTGAACCTCCTACTCCTGATAATCCTGAAAGACCTGATAGGCCAGATAAGCCAGATGCTCCTTTTCCATATCCTTTACGTGTTACTGATTGAATCCAGTTTTCATGTTCTATATGAATTTCTGGCGTGTCCTCAATTGACACAATCTTGTCTTCGGGTCTTATAAACATACAAAGAGCGTTGAGCATTGTTGTTTTTCCACTTGCAGTACCCCCTGACATGAGCATTGATTTTTTATGCTCGATTAAAAGCCAATAATATGCAAGTTGGAGTGGGCCGATTGAGCCAAATCTAAGTAGGTCAATAGGTGATATTGGATCGTATGAAAATTTACGTATTGTAAATGTCGAGCCTTTTCTTGTAACCTCAGATCCTAGGGTGAGATTAATACGGCTTCCATCTGCAAGAACCGCATCAAGAATTGGTGAATATACTGAGATGTGTCTTCCCGAGATTTGAGCAAGTTTTAATATGAATTTATTAAGCTCTACTTCACCAGGATATGTTACATCTGTTTTCATTGAGCCAAATACTCTATGAAATAAGTATATTGGTATTTTTGGACCGTTACATCCTACATCCTCTACGAATGGATCTTTTAAAATTGGGTCAGATCTACCAAGACCAAAGAAATCTCTTGCTAAATGATAAAAAAGAATGGGTCTTCTTTTTTCTTCTATAGGTATGTCAAATAGATAAATGACATCATCGTATCTTCTTTTTAGATATTCTTCTAGCTCAGGTGTTTTTTCAAAAGCCGATCCTTCTTCAAGGGGGAGACGTTCTTGGTCCATTGTGTCTTCGACTTTTTCTTTAATTGTTTCAAGCATTTGTTTTTCTTCTTTTGTAAGTTTAGGTTCTCTTACAAGATAATGGAATTCTCCTTCATCTTTGTCAAAAATAATATTTATAAAGGCAAAGGGTGGATCAACCGGATAAGTTATATTTACCGCGGTTTTATTTTTTTTAAGTTGCTTTCTCATATATGACATTTCTTGCTGAAGAATGAGTTTTTCAGAGGTTGTTTTTCTTTTTAGAAACTGAAGCTCTAATTTGTCTGCTTTTTTCTTTAGATTTTCTTTTTTTTCTAAAGCTTTTTGTTTCAGTTTTCTGCTATCGAAAATTTGCATCAGTCGATTATTTTTATTCATAGTAATTCTATATGAATTTAGAGATTATATGCTATTAAAAAATGATGTATATAGTCTATATAAGCTATATTCTTAGATGGTTAGTTATTGTTTGATATATCCCTTACAATACATTATTTGTGTGTAATGTTTTTGCATAAGTCTATTGAATTTATTTTGACAAGCTTATTAAATTAAGGCTATGATTTTTTGTTCGGACTTAGAGTCCAGATTAGGGGATCCGATGACACTGAAATAAGATTTGTTTCAGGGGGAGGAAAACCCATAAAAAACCTGAAAAGGAGATAAGAAAAAATGAACGCAAAAAGAAGTATGAAAAAGCTAGCGAAAAACGCACAAGCAGTTTCGCCAGTCATAGCAACCCTTATGTTGGTACTTGTTTCAGTAGCAGCAGCAGGTAGTTTCTATGCATGGCAAACAACTTGGCAGGAAGATAGAACAGGAGATTTAGGTGCAGGAGCACGTACCACACTAACTATTGATGGTAGCAGTACAGTATATGAATTTAGTGTTGTTGCAGCAAAAATGTATGAGTCAAAAAACCCTGATACAAAAATCTCAGTAACTGTAACTGGCAGTGGTGCAGGTAGAGAAGCCGCAAGAACTGGTAGAGTAGATATTGGTTCAGCTTCAAGTGATACCGACCCAGATGAATATCCAGTTGACTTAAACAACGATGGAAGCCCAGACATTGTTGGTGAACTTTTAGTAACCACTGTTGCAAAAGATGGTGTAACAATGTGTACAAATCACTTAAATATCGCTAGTGAGGATATTAATAAAACAACTTTAACAGCCGTTTACTTAGTAAATCTTGGATACTGGACCGCTGCACAGGCAAACGATAACTATAGTCACATGCCTGATACAGCAAATGGAACCAATGGCGGATACACTGATATAGACATGTCATGGGGATCAACTAATTCAACAATTTTAGTTGGATACAGATCACACGAATCAGGTACACAAGAATGTTTCTCCAGCTCAGCAACAAATATAAAATCAATAACTGGTGAAAAACAACTAGTTCTTGATGGAATTGGAGATGAAACAAACACCGTAAGTGGCCCAGGAAACAGCGAATTAATGGATGCAATCGAATCATCATCAGAACCAGTACTCAGTTTCTGTTCCCTATCTGAAGTAGATGCATCAGATGTAGTTACAAAACTAACATTTGAAAGCGTTGAAGCAAAAGAAAGCAACATCGCAGATGGATCCTATAAAGCATCACGTCCATTACAATATCTAACAATAGATATGGATGAAGATGGAGAAATAGATCCTGGCGTTGCAAAAGACTACATTGAATTCTGCTTAATACCAGAAATCAACGACGCAGTCTGTACAGAAGCCGGATACACCTCTTTGTATGCATAAACATACAAAAAACCTCTCTTTTTTTCTTTTTTTATATTTTCAAAATAAAAAATTGTTTTACAAGCTATATTAATCATTTAAACCTATATATTTTACATACATTGAAGCTATAAACTTATTATTTTTTCTAACTTTAGCTACTATGGAACTGATAAAAAATATAGATAAAAAATACATATTCATAACTTTGCAGATATTGTTTTTCATATTCATATTGCTGCCAATGTTTCTAGAGTTTATAAATTTCTTTATCAGCTTTATTTTTTTAATACTAGAAATCACATCTTTTATTCCAATACTGTGCAAAAAAAACATAAAATATTCTATTTTAATATGGCAATTTCAAATTTATGCAATAATTCTAATTAATTTAATTATACAACCAGAAATATTCCTACAAGTTGAAGAAATAGCAACGATTTCTTTACTCACGTTATTGATTCTTGGAACGCTGGTTGAAATAACTATTTCTTTGCTAATAATTTTTGGAGAAAAAATGGTTAAACCTGTTTTAATAGGCTTATCATCCAGCACAACACTTATTGTTTTTCTAATAGTGATCTTTGTTGCAAATGAAGGGCTGCACACATTTGAAGAAACAAATCCTGTTGATTTTGTTACAGGCACTGAATGGGTTCCACTATATGATGACCCAAGCCTTGATACAAAAACAGTTACAGTCATTTTGGATAATTATAATGTTGACATACTACCAGATGATGATACATGGACTGTGTCGCCTAATAGAAATTATACATTTGATACAATAATAAAAAATTCAGGCGGATTGTCGGATCAATACACTCTTGAAAAAACATCGAGCAATAACTTATCTTGCAATATCAGTCAAACTTATTTTGAATTAGGGGCAGGGGAACAACAAAAAACTAGTATTACTTTTTATCCAGAAAAAGAAGGATTATTTCAAATACAATTGACTTGTATATCAAATAATTCAGATAATATTGAGAAAAAAACAATTAACATTCAAGCCGGAGATTATGGAGTAAATTTTTATCCAAAATCTAGAAAGATTAAGGCAGATGTTCATAATGTAGGATATCAAAAAGCTATTTTTAAAATAACTAATACAGGAAATAATAAAGATATATATGAAATAAGCATGGATTCACATGCTGCTTTTAATCCCAAAATAAATGAGCTTGATGATTGGAATTACACAACAAGAAGTGGAACAATTTCTTTAGAACCTTCTGAAACAATGAATTTAACTGTAAAACCTATAATGACAAACGAACGAGAAGGAGAATATATACTTGATATAATTATAGCATCGACTAATGATCTAAGTGTTAAAGAAAGTGCTAGCATCCTTTTTGAATATGTGAGAAATGAAAAACTGCTGATAGAAAACAAAACAAAAGTTATATCTGAATTTGATACTGCTGTTTTTTCATTTTCTACCGATTTTGAAAAAGAATACGACGTAATAATAGATTCTCTTCCTGATGGCTGGAAAGCTGTAATAAAACAAGATAACAACACTATACTAAGTGGGATAGGCGAATCAAACATCAGCGTATACGCACGAGAACATGCATTTACACTTGAGGTGTATGCTAATGACCTACAACAAGGCTCTGCTGCAAATATTACAGTCCAACTTGGTGATAGGGGAAGTTCTCCTGCGTTTGGAATATCTTCTTTTATATTAAGCAGTTTTTTGACAACTATCATTGCAATAGCAATAGCTGTCCCCTTAGGATTATTCATAGCAATATTTTTAAGTGAATTTTGTAACAAAAAAATCAGCCCCATTCTCAGATTTATTTTTGATTTATTAGCAGGTATTCCTTCAGTTGTCTATGGTTTTTGGGGTTTTTTTACTTTAGTACCACTCTTTGGAGAAGAAGTATTTCCTTTTCTTTTTGGTACTGAAGTAATGACTGGGAGAACAATTCTTACTGCCTCGTTTGTACTAAGTATAATGATACTTCCTATAATAATTGCATTAAGCAATGATGCAATTAAATCAGTCGAAAAAAGCCTAAGTAATGGGTCACTTGCCATTGGTGCAACAAAGTGGCAAACCGTCAAACATATAATACTCCCAAAAGCCAAATCAGGAATAGTGGCATCAATAATTCTTGCAACGGGCAGGGCTGTAGGTGAAACTATGGCTGTTTTAATGATACTTGGTGGAACTACAAATGCTATACCATTAAAAGTTCCTGATGCTTTTCTGTCAAGCACACATACAATGACTTCAGCAATAGCTCAATTTTTACCTGATGGAGTTGGATATGAAAAAACAAAATATGCATTATTTGGAATAGCGCTTATACTTTTCGTAATAATATTTGCTTTAAATATTATAGTTTATTATATCCAAAAGGAAAAATCCAATAAAAAAATATTTAGGAAAATATTTAGAAAAATAAATAGCAGAATATCTCCAAAAGTTATCTTTAAACTGAAAAAATTAAAAAGAGATGAATCTGTTAACAAAACTACTCAATCAAGATATAATCTAAGTGAATTATTTACAAAAGAAAAAATTCAAAAATCAACAACTAAAGAAATACGTAAAGAAAAAATCGTAAAAGTTTTCTTGTTCACAATAGCATTGATATCCACAAGTTTCCTATTCTTTATACTCGGAGATATTATAATAAATGGAATAACAGGCTTTAAAATTGAGTTTTTAACTGAAACTGAAACTTTAATAGGAGGCGGATATGAGGGCGGATTTGCAAATGCAATAGTAGGATCACTTCAATTAGTAGCTATCGGACTTGCAGTATCCGTTCCTTTATCGCTTGGATCAGCGATATACATTGTAGAATATGCTAAAAAGAGCAATATATTTACAAGGATAATACTATTTACTTCAGATACACTTGCAAGTACTCCTTCAATTGTGTTTGGAGCATTTGGATTTATATTCATAATTATTTTCTTACAGTTCGATAAATCAATATTTGCCGGAGGACTTACACTTGGTTTTATGGCAATACCTCTCCTACTAAGATCCAACATAGAAGCTCTTAAAAGTGTACCCGACTCATTTAGAGAAGGAAGTTATGCTCTTGGTGGAACAAAATGGCAAACAATTAGAAACGTTGTTTTACCACCAGCATCTCCTGGAATCTCTAGTGGTTTAATTCTAGGTATAGGAAGAGCGATAGGTGAAACTGCTGCAATTTTGTTTACAGCAGGTTATTTCGTTCATTTTGCAACCTCCATATTACAGCCCGCAGCGTCTTTGCCAAATTTAATCTATCAATATTACAAGAGCGCATCAGTTTTCCCAGGTCTGGAAGCAAAACTATATTCTGCAGTATTAGTTTTGATAATAATAGTAATCATTCTAAATCTAACATCAAAATTAATAGCTAGAAGATCCTCAAAAATGATGAAAAATTAATTATAAAAATTATTTGACTTTTTTTCTATAAAACATAATCAAGCAAAAAAAGAAAAGAAACGCTGCTGCTAAAAAGGGTAAAATTGTTAAATCATTATTTTTCTTTTCATCTCCTTTGGGATTAGTGTTTAATTGATTACCATAAAATTCATTTTCTTCTATTATGTTTAAACTAGAATCTTCAGAAATATTTATTCCAATATGATGATTATAAATCTTATTTTTAGTTATGTTATTTTTATTTGATGACAATAAAAAGATTCCATAATCTGAATTATTTAATATGTCGTTATTATCTACAATGTTATTGCTGCTTTTACTTAGTCTAATGGCGCCTTGTGTATTTTCCGAAAAAATATTACCTTCAATTTTATTATATTCTGATTGTATTAGATTTAATGAAAAATGTGAGTTTCTTAAGAAAATATTTCCAGTAAAAACTGAGTTATTTTCATAAAAAAAACTTAAGCCTCCATCATAATTTTGAAGAAAGGTGTTATTTTGAATTTTATTTTTATCTGTATTTATATAAGAACTAACTCCTAATGTATTTTCTTTCAAAAGATTATTCTGAATGGCTGTGTTTGAAGCATTTTTTAGATATATGCCAAGTATTGTATTATATACTTCATTGTTTTTTATTATTGTATTATCTGAAAAAACTCTTATCCCGTCTGTCCTAAATAAAAGAGATTCTGATGGACATATTGTAAAATTGGAGATTTCGATATTATCTGAATCAATTTGGATGATGCAATTTTTTGTTATATCTTCTTGTGCATCTATTGTGATAAAAGTATTATTTTTGTTTTCACCTTTTAAAAAAATTGTTTTATCTAAAACTAATGAGTCAGCTATGGTATAAGTTCCACTGTAAACATATATTGTATCATTGTTTGAAGCATTATTTACCGCATCTATTAAATTTGTATAATCTTCATAAGGATTATTTTCATCAGCCCCCGCTATATCATCTACATAAATTGTTTTTGCTTGTAAGCAAGTTGTACTTGTTAATAATATAAAAGTCATACACAATGGTATAATACTTTTTATTTTAAGCATATTTTTTTGTACTTTTATGTCTTATATATTTCTTTTCTATATTGTTTATATAGTAATATAATAAGATTTTATCTGGATTTTTCTGTCATTTTAACATACTGTCTTTTTTTCGCATAATCATTAAATAATATTATGGTAAAAGTTAACATGAAACAATCTGTTGGAGGTAAAGAAAATGAATGAAAAAAAGAAGAGGTTTGACTTGTTTGTCATAATTTTTGTTTTATCTGGTTCTGTTATGATTGCGCATGCAGCTAGAATGATGTATCAGGGTATCTTCAGGCCAGATAGTTACTATCCTGCTCCAACGCCTTCTACTATCGATTTCTATTTCGACTGGTTAACGCTTTTAGTATTAGGTATCATAGTTTTTTCATACTCTTTGTACATATTCTTTAGAAATCAAAAAATAAAAATCGAAAAAGAAGTTGATATCATAATTTTACAAGGCGAATGAAATCGTTACAAAGCTTTTGCACTTTTTTGATTATCAGATAGAATAATGAAGCCTTATCAT
>CAZQEU010000029.1:0-18042 GCA_964592335.1 uncultured Thermoplasmatales archaeon | reverse complement strand
ATACCGGATCTTCAAGTTCGATTGTAACACTGTTATTGCCTTTAATCTCATTTCCTTTTTTATTGAAAACATCTTTTGCTTTAATATGTCCCTTTGGATTTGTAAATATTTTTGTGTCACCATCAACACACATCACCTCAGGGCCATTTATTGTATAAAAATTAGCACCAGACTCATTTGCAACTGCCTTTGCAATCAGCGTTTTTCCAGTTCCGGGTGGCCCATGTAAAAGAACTCCTTTTGGCGGGTCAATCCCAAGTCGGTTAAATATTTCAGGGTGTTTTAAAGGAAGTTCTATCATCTCTCTGACTTTTGATATCTCTTCGTGAAGACCACCTATATCTTCATAGCTGACACGAGGACCTTCCTCTTCTGTTGTTTGAGCTGCTTCTTCTTTAACAGCTATGTTTGTACTCTCATTAATTGAAACAATACCTGCAGGATTTGTTTTTATTATTACAAAAGGAAGGCTACTTCCGAAAAGCGCGATACCTGGTATTATTACACTATCTCCTTTGGTAATTGGTCTTTTAAGAAGTCCTTTTTTAATTAAATTTTCAATTCCGCTTCCAAACTGAATTTGCTGACCTTTAGAAATAAGGGGAGCAAGAGTTACAGCCTTCGCTTCTTTTACCTCTGCTTTTCTGATTTTTACTCTTTCGCCAAGACCTGTCCCAGCGTTTTTTCTTGTAAGATTATCTATCCTGATTATTCCTTTTCCCTCATCTGTAGGATGAGCACGCCATACAACGGATGATGTTTTTTTGTTTCCCTCTATTTCGATTACATCACCAATCGACAGATCAAGATTCATCCTTGTTTGATGATCAATTCTTGCTCTTCCATATCCTACATCTTGTTGGAATGCTTCTGCAATTTTGAGTATTGCCTCTTTTTGTACCATTTAACTCCCACCAAAGTATTTAGAAAGTAGTTTTTTTGGCTATAAGACAAGTTATTATTATAATTTTTCCATTACAATGTTTAATACAAAATAGTGTTTTATAAGGTAAAAAAGCATATTTGTAACATAATCTATTTATAAAGAGTAATAGAAATCCTTTGTTTTAATGAAGTTAAAAAAAATATCTCTTTTATTTGCTGTATTAGGTACTTTTTTCCTGTATTTTTTATCCACTCTATCTAGCCCAATTGTAGTTGAATTAAATGAATTGCCCGGCTATGATAGCAAAAAAGTTACAACTGAGGGTGTTGTCTTAGACTATTTTACAACAAAACACGGGTCTCAGATGATAACAATTAAGCAAAATAATTTTTCAGCGGTGGTTTTTCTTGAAGGCATTTGTGATGTTGAATACGGTGACAGAATCCAAGTTACAGGAGAGGTACAAAAATATATGGATGATTGGGAGATAGTTGTTGATAATAAAAAAAACCTGGAGATAATTGAAAAATGGAATAACTTCTCTTCACCAATCTGGCAGCTTGCACAAAACCCTGAAAAATATTTGGGTTTAAACATTAACGTCACAGGTTATATCGAATCAATTTTTGATGATTATTTTTACATTGTAGACATTGAAAACAAACATTCTCTTGTTGTTTTTTATAGTAATTATCTGAACCTTTCTTTGCATCCTGGCAAAAAAGCATGTATTTTTGCAAAGTTTTTGTATGATGAAAAAAACCTGAGATACAAACTAGAGCTTTGTGATGAAAAACACGAAATCTTTTTAGATACGGGCGGGTGATTGTGTTATGCTTGCTTTGTTGCTTGTAATATTATTTTGCATATTGGGTGTTATAACAGGAATTGCTACAGGGCTTCTACCCGGACTTCACGTCAATAATATCGCATTAATTCTTTTGTCTCTTTCAGGAGCATTCGTATCTGCTTTTAGTTTTCTTTTAGAGATGGGATTTCCCTCGGATTTCATATTTTTGTTGATAGGGGTTTATATTATAGCCTGCTCCTTGGCCCACACCGTATTAGACTGCATCCCTTCTTTTTTCCTCGGGGCGCCAGACCCCGACACGGCTCTTTCTGTTTTACCTGCTCATGCTCTTCTGATGGAAGGCAAGGGGTTTGAAGCAGTCTCTTTGTCTGCTATGGGTAGTTATGGGGCTGTACTTTTTTGTTTTTTGTTGATAATTCCAATTCGTTTTGTAATTGGCAGTCCTGTGTTTTTTTATGAAACACTTCGTGAGATTATGTTATTCGTACTTATTGCCGTGTCTATTCTTATGATTGGAACCGAGAAATCAAAGATTTCTTTTCTTGATTTGAAGAAGTATTGGCCTAGTGTTTTTGGGATGGTCTTTGCCTTGTTTGTTTTCCTTTTATCTGGTTTTTTTGGTTTTGTGATTTTTGAAATAGTGGTAGAGTCGCCTATTGGTCTTGAGTCTCCGGTGTTGTTTCCTGCTCTTGCCGGCTTATTTGGTATGCCGACTCTTGTTACTAGTCTTATGACTAGTCCTGTTATTCCTGAGCAGAATCTTAGTGATGTTGTTTTGGATGAAAAAACCAAGAAGTCTAGCATCATGTCAATTGTGACTGGTAGTTTGGGTGGTATTCTTGTTAGTATCATTCCAGGGATTACTAGTGCTACTGGTACTGTTATTTCTATGAATATTCGTGGGGAATCATCAAAACGTCAAACAATAATAACGCTCTCTGCGGTAAATACGGCGTGTGCTTTTTTTGTTGTGATTATGATGTTTGTGATACTTCGCTCGCGTAGTGGTGCTGCTCTTGCTGTAATGGATCTTATCGTAGTTGAAGAGTGGAGCGATATACTTATCCCTCAGTATTTATGTTATCTGTTGATTGGGGTTTTACTTGCTGGTACTTTTGCTTATTTTTTAACTCTTTTTATTGGTAAAATTTTTGCTAGAAAATTTGCAAATATTCCTTATTCTCTGGTTGTAAAACTTACGATTTCAATGGTTGTAATACTTGTTTTCTTGTTTACAGGGTTTATGGGGTTGTTGGTTTTACTTATTGCCACGTTTATTGGGTTGCTGCCTGTTGAATTTGGTGTTCGCCGTAGTCATTGTATGGGAATACTTCTCATTCCAATAATATTTTATTTTCTTTAGGCTGCTAAAATCTGCTCTTCTACTTTTTCGTACAAATCATCAAATACAATATCAAAATCTTTTCCAAAAACAAGGGTTGCAACTTCTATTGTAATATTTCTTTCTTCTGATATTTTTTTAACTTCTTCAAGTACTTTTTTTTGGTCTTTTTTTGATTTTTCTACGATTTTTCCAATAAGTGGTGTTAGAATGTCTTTTTCTGTGGTTTTTTCAATTTTCCCTTCCTTTAAGATGTCTTTTGTTGGAAAGAAGCCTGAGGGTATTTTTATGTTGCTTAAATCAAAGCCAGGTGTCACGTTTTCATTTTCCTTTGTCAAGAGACCTGATTGTATCATTTGCTGTGTAAGTTTTTTAGAATCTTCTGGAGTAAACCAGTTAAGCTCTATTGAAAGTGTTAAGTAAAACTCTGAAAAACTAATTTGTTTTTTTCCACTTCTTTTGAATATAAAGGCTATAATGATTTCTTTTTCTGAATCCATTTTTTTGTCTCTTCAAATTTTTCTATATCAACTATTAATCCTTTTATCCCGGTTTTTAACAAATAATTTATGTTTTCTTTATCTGGCTCATAAACAAAAACATCTTTTTGGTTTGTATACTTTTTTATTAAGTTGCAGGTTGTTTGATTCTTATCTGTGTTAATTGCTACTATTCCATCTGATTCAAAAAACAAACCACCTTCTTTTTTATTTGGGCGGATATGTGTATAAACCTTGTTTTCAGACAGTTCTCTTATATTTTCTATGTTTACTTGAGGATAATATTTTTTTCTTATTGTAATGGAAGCAGCCCCTGCTAAAAAAACATCTACCACGTCCCCTAAGTTTCTTGGACCGCTATCAACCCAAAGCGTATGTTTTTTTGATAGTTTTTGGTAGTAACATAATGCGGGTTTGCTTTTTTCAATACCATCCAGATCGTAAACGTAGATGGTGTCTCCTTCTTCTAAATGTTCTAAAAAAGCCTCATGTTTATCAATAATTTGTTTGCCTCTGATTTTTATTAAAGGGATTATCTGCATCGTTCTTCAGATTATTTTAAACAACATGGTGTTTTTAAATTAACTGGTGTTTTTTTAAATAAAGAAGGAGTTGTTATTGTACAATTGTTTGTTTTCCCAGTTTTTTCTCTGTTTCAGCGACATTAAGCTTTGTTTTTAAAACAGTATCTGAGTTTAATGATATGCTATCTATTCCACATTCTACTAAGTACTCTGCAAACTCTGGAAAATCACTTGGTGCTTGACCACATATACCTACTTTTCTTCGTGGTGTGTGTGCATGTGCTGTGTCTATTACTTGTTTTACAAGTCTTTTCACGGCATCGTTTCTCTCATCAAATATATGTGCGACAAGATCTGAGTCTCTATCTAGACCAAGTGTTAGTTGTGTCAGATCATTGCTTCCTATTGAAAAGCCATCGAATATCTCTGCGAATTGATCTGCAGCAATCACATTTGAAGGGATTTCACACATGACGTATACTTCAAGTCCGTTTTCTCCTTGTTTAAGCCCGTATTCATTCATGACTTGTATTACCTTGCGACCTTCTTCTGGTGTTCTGCAGAACGGTATCATTGGTTTTATGTTGGTAAGACCCATTTCATCTCTTGCTTTTTTAAGGGCGATACATTCAAGTCCGAATGCTGGTTTGTATTTTTTATCATAATATCTTGAGGCGCCACGCCAGCCTATCATGGGGTTGTTTTCTTCTGGTTCATATAAAAAACCACCTACAAGATTTGCGTATTCATTTGTTTTAAAATCACTCATACGAACAATTACATCATTTGGATAAAATGCTGCTGCAATCTTTGCTATTCCTCTTGTAAGTGTATCTATGAAAAACTCTACCTTGTCATCGTATCCTTTGCTTTTTTCATCGATTTTTTTTATTACATCTGCGATCTTGGGGTTTTCATTAACCATTTGTTTAAGTTTATCATATTCCATGAGTGCAAGAGGATGAATCCCGATATGTGAGTTTATAATAAATTCTTCTCGTGCAAGACCCACTCCATCATTTGGGATTTGTCCTTGCTGGAATGCTTTTTCAGGAATTGCTGCATTCATCATAATCTTTGTATTTGTGTTTGGAATGTTGTCTAGTTTCATTTCATCTATACGGAATTTTAATTTTCCTTCAAATATTCGTCCTACTCCTTCACTGCAGTCAACTGTGATGTTTGCTCCAGGGGAGATCGTTGAAGTTCCATTGCCTGTTCCTATAACACAGGGTATACCCAGCTCACGAGAAATAATTGCGGCATGACATGTACGCCCACCACGATTGGTAACAATGGCACCTGCGATTTTCATGATGGGTTCCCAATCAGGATCGGTCATATCTGTTACAAGCACTTGTCCTTTTTGAAATTTGCTAATGTCTTTTGCATCTTCTATTACGTTTACTTCTCCTTGCCCTATCATGCTTCCTACTGCTTCACCTTCAACAAGCACGTTTCCTTTTTCCTCTAGTACATATGTTTTAAGTGATGCAACATCTCTTTGAGAATGAACTGTTTCAGGACGGGCCTGTACAATAAAAAGCTCTCCAGTGTTTCCATCTTTTGCCCATTCTATATCCATTGGTTTTTTGTAATGATTTTCTATTACAGTAGCCCATTTAGCAAGTTTTATTATTTCGTCTTCACTGATTACAAATTTATCGCGGTCTTCTTCGCTTACTTCTTTATTTACCACTCCTTTATCTGCATAGATCATGCGTTTTTGTTTGGCTCCTACTTTTTTTTCAAGAATTGGTTTGAAACCATCTTTAAGCGTTGGTTTAAAAACATAAAATTGATCAGGATTTACTGCTCCCTGTACAACATTTTCCCCTAGACCATATGCTCCTGTGATATAAACTGCATCTCTAAAACCGCTTTCTGTATCGATGCTAAACATTACACCAGATGATGCCAGATCTGATCTGACCATTTTTTGAACACCTACGGAGAGATAGACGCTGAAATGATCAAACCCTTTATCTTCTCGATAAGAAATTGCTCTATTGGTAAAAAGTGATGAGAAGCATTCACGGACTTTTTCAAGGAGCTCCTCTTCCCCTCGGACGTTAAGATATGTTTCTTGTTGACCTGCAAATGATGCATCAGGTAAATCCTCTGCGGTTGCGCTACTTCTAACTGCTACATCACAGTTTTTGCCATATCTTTCTTCCATGCCTCTGTAGTGTTTACGTATATCCTCTTCTAATTCTGGTGGCAATGGTGTATTTTTTATCAACTCTCTTACTTTTTCACCATGTTCTGCTAGGTTGTTTACATCATGTGTGTTTAAGTCTGATAGTAGTTCTTTTATTTTTTTGTCTACCCCTGCTTTTTCTATCATGTATTTATATGCATAGGCTGTTACTGCAAAGCCCGAGGGCACATTCACTCCTTTTTCTTTAAGCGCTCTTATCATCTCTCCAAGAGATGCATTTTTTCCACCTACACTTGGGACATCATCTATAGTAAGTTCTTCAAACCATTTATTAAACTCTTCAATCATACAACCTCTCTCCTAAAGCTATTTAATTGTTAACATTAACAAGCATATAAAGTCTTTTTTAAAAACATTAGTTTCTTCATTCTTCTAAAAAAACGGCTGCAGCAATCACAGTTGTCCAAACTCCGTTTTTATCCCCACGGGCTGTTTGTGCCACACTTTGTGTTCTTACAAAATGACCACTCATCTTAAATTCTTGTTTTCTTTCATCCCATGCTTTATCAGGATCAAAATCCAGTCCAAGTGTTGTTGCAAGCATTGTTGCTGCAAGATCTTCGGTATAATCCCCGATTTTCTTGCTTGCTTCTCCAAAGCAATGATGCTCAGAGATATAACCATGTTCTTTACGATCCTTTGGTATTGCAACACCAACGGATGCGCCTACTAATCTATTGGGCTCATTTGTTCTGTTCTTTGACATTACAACAAAAGTGATTTCACCGGGTTTTAATTCTTTCACACCTTTTTCTTTTGATATTATTTTACATTTTGGAGGAATTATACTTGAAACTTTTACCAAATTGCATTTTTCAATTCCTGCGTTTCTTAGCGCTGCTTCAAAAGACTGCAATTCTTCTTTATGTCTACCTACGCCTTTTGTAAAAAACACTCTTTTAGGAACCATATTTTCCCAGGAATATAAATTATTTTATAAAGCTATCTGAAAAACAATTATTTTTTATCAGGTTCTTTTGGGTTTTTATCATTCTCTGTTTTATCTGATTGTAGTTTTAATAAATCCCTCATTTGTTTCTGAACATCTACTTGTTCTTTTTGAAAAGCAACTTGTTCCTGTTGGTACTGTGTTATAACACTTCCTTGTACAAGTTCTTCCACCATTTTTTTAACAGATTTATAGGGATGCACACCATGCAGCTCATAGTAGCTTCTTGCCCTTGGTGTTTGTACTTCTCGCCCTCCTCCAAAAAGACCTAAAAACTTGGCTTTTTTTTCACCAAGTTGAACTCCTCCTGCTGCAAATGATTGATCGGCTCCAAGACCAAAACCTGATTGGCTGATTGGTATTATTGTTCCAAAACCAAATATCTGACCAAGGACGCCTTGTTTTGCATTTATATCAGATATTTTGTCGTAGCGAAGGGTCCTTTCTTCTTTTGTGACGATACCTCCTTTAAATATTATTCTTTGGTTTGAAATAAGGTATTTATGGCTTCTTCTGTACCATTCAACAAGTAAGAACCCGAATATAGATAATGTAAGCGTATAAAAAGGTATGAAAACCCCTGCGATTTCTAGCCAGTTTTGCCATGCCATGAGCCCTATACCACCTAGAACAACCCCGGCATACATGAAAAAAATACTCCATCTGATTGTTGTAAGAGCAGCAATAATTCCTACAACTAGGAGAACCATTCCCCAGGCAAGAATAACTAACATATAACTTGGTAAAACACCAGGTCCAAAGATATCTTTAAAATCAGAGAAATTCACCATCCACCCAACTAGCACGCCCCATACAAGAAGAAAAATACATAGTGATTGATAACGCATAAATGATAAAGGATGTGGTGAAAGCACTTTTTCTAGTTTCTCGTTTTTTAATACTTCATCGTCATTCATCTTTTTTTTCCTCTGATTTTTTACCTTTGAACCATTTTATCTTTTTTTTGGTTTTAAGCTTATCGCCTTTTGGCTTTAAAAACAAATAAATAATAACCACTGTTGAAAAAAACATAAGGGCAAGAGAAAGACCAAGATCCAAATCTGTCTCAAGGAATAAAAACAATATTCTTGCAAGAACATATGAGATAGGAATTGTAAGAAACGTCAACATTTTTTTTAATAAATTCATTTTGTCAGTTAAATAAATGAGAGCAATTATCAAATAAGAAATAAGAATGGAGACAATCGAGGTAATTGAAAGCCATCCAAATATTGAAAACAATACAACATAGTACCCCTGTTCTAAAAGAAATGATGCATAAAAAAACAAATAGCTAAAAACAAACAATAAAGCAACATAAAGCGGTTTATGAGTGATAAGGTCCCATATGTTTCTAAGATCATACAATAAATCTACTTTGTTTACTTTTTTTTCTCCAAGATAGCTAGGTCTTATACCCAAACCCAAAAGCATCATAAGTAAGAAAAAACCCAGGTGACCGGGGTGAAACAAGTCAAGTTTTGTAGATAAAAAATCTAAAAAACTTGCTGAGAAATTATAAAGATTTGTTCCAAAAATAATAAGCTGACCACCAATTGTATACTGCGATTCAACAAGATTACCAGCAATTGAAGTATCAAAACCATTTTCTAAAAGAAAAAACAAACTTATCAAAAGCATAACGGGGGGTATAAAAAAAGGACCTACGAATAAAAAACCATTCGCAATCCATTCAAATATTCCTTTTTTTTCTTTTTTTGGTGCTACTTTCCCATAGTTTACACTTATATAAAAATCTGAGATTCCGCTTTTTGTAACAGTAAAACCTAATGCATGACATACTGTTTGAAATAGGATTCCTAAAAAGTTTGTAAAGCGACAGAAAGCCTTATGTTTTTGTCTTATTTTCTCCAATAAAAATTTTTGTCCCTCGATGAAAAGCATTTTTATAAACCAGAATAAAAGCACACCAAGTATTGGTGCAAGTGGTGCAAAAACTACTATGTCTATAGCTGTGCCTTCCATCCTCTCAGCAGCCTTATAGTACTTTTTTAATATAAAACCTTATCTTTTAGATAATACTAATCTTTGTTTGATATCCGTTGTAATCATATGCTTTCCATGATCCCTCATTATAAGGTGAAGCCATTATAATATGTATTTTTCCATGTTTTCTAAAAAGTTCTAAATCTGCATTAGAGGGATTTGCATAGGGGCTTGGATGACTATGAACTGTTCCAACTATCTTAAAATCAACAGGCATCATATGCAGCTTAAAAATCGCATGAGAATCACCCGATATTGTACCAGGAATTAAAACCACTTCAGAAATCAAATGTTTTTGTTCATCATCAACACGTAAAAGACCGCCAAACTCTTTTGGATAAACAGATTTAGCACTTTCAATAATTAAACCTAGGCATTCTTTACTAATAGCCCAGTTGACAGTCTTTCTTTTTTTAGGTTTTTTCTTTTTAAAAAACGACATTTTTTATTTATCTCACTAGTTTAAGACGCACCATCTGATAAAAGCTTTCTCCGAAACGAATAAACCTTGCTTTTTTATCAGAACCCGTTATACTAATTTTACTTTCTGGTGTTACATCCATAGGTGATTCACCATCTATTACAATCCGTGATCCTTTACTTTTGTAAAGAAGCTTTATCTGTATCTCTTTTTTAAGAGGTACAACCCATGGTCTTGCAGCAAGCTTGAATGGTGCAAGAGGTGCTATTACCATTGCATCTACACCCGGGTCAAGAATAGGCCCACCAGCACTTAGAGAATAACTAGTACTACCTGTTGGTGTTGCAACTATTACTCCATCGGCACCAAAAGTCTCCAGGAGTTCATCTTCGATTAAAACCTGAAGATAGATGATTTTTGCAATTCTTGAGGTTTGAATAGTTACTTCGTTTGTAGCATCAGGTAATCTTTTCCCATCGACTACTGTTTTAATTTTCGCTTTTTCTTCTATGTTATAGTCTTCATCTATCACTCTCTGAAGACCTTCTTTTGCATATTTTGATTCAACCTCGGTTAGAAAACCCATGCCTCCGCTGTTTATTGTAAAAATTGGTTTATCTATTTTTGATAGGGCACGCAGGATTGTCCCATCTCCTCCAATGGTTACAACAACATCTGCATTTTTGTTGATTTCAGACATGCTGTATCCTTTTATTTTTTTTCCTTTTGCAAATTTATCTTCTGGAAAAACTTCGTTTTCTTTTGAAAGGAATTTATATACATCATCTGCTACAGAGCATGCTTTTTTTACATGATAGTTGCAGATAAGACCCCATTTCATTTCTTTTTTATCTCCTTAATTTCTTTTCTGTGTTTAATCAAAGCATTTAGTTTTGTAGATATTGGTAAATGTTTTGCAACTTCTTTTACAAGGCTGTGTGTGCTTATTTCATCAAATTCTATTTTTTCAAGAGCATGAGCAAGCTTGTTTAATGTTTTATTATCCATCTTAAGCATCATTTCTTTTACAAGATAGTTGCGTTTTATTTTTTGACCAAAAGCTTCTTTCCATTGTTTTTCATATTCTTTTAAAAATTCATAGCTGAAATCTTTTGTTTTTACTGCTTTTGCTATTATTTCTCCTGCAAGTTTTCCACCTTCTAGGCAATGTGTAAGTCCGCCGCCTGTTATTGGGTCTACATGTCTTGAGGCGTCTCCTACGAGTACTAGGTTGTCTGCTACAGTTTGTTCGGCAGGATTAGATACGGATACTGCTCCTGCAAGGAATCGAAGTGTTTTGCCTTTGTTTAATCTTTTATCATTTTCTATGAAGTTGTCAAGTAGTTTTTTTGCCATGCCTGACTCTGAAAGACTTGCAAGGATGCCTATTCCCACATTCGCTATTTTTTTGCCTTTTGGAAATACCCATATATAACCACCAGGTGCGATTTCTTTTCCAAGGTAAAACTCACAATAAGCATCTTTAACATCGATATCGGTAAGTGTATACTGGCAGCATGTCTCCAGATCTTTTGGGTCAAGCCTTGTATTGATACCTGCCCATTGAGCAACCTTTGAATCAACCCCGTCTGCAGCGACTACTATATCACAATTTATTTCTAGTTCTTCATCAAAATGTTTGGCTTTTACTCCTTTTATTTTATCCCCGTCTTTTATAAGACTTGTGGCTTTAGTATTCATCATAAACTCTGCACCTGCTTTTATTGCACGTCGTGCGAGTTCTTGGTCAAAGATATCACGATAAACAACATAGCCTGTCTCATTTCCAGCCTGGCTTGCTGATAGGGTTACACAGGTTTTATCAGGTGAATAAATACGTGCACCGTCCATTTCCCCAGCTATCCAGCGTTTCCCTTCAAGCATATCCCAATCATCAATTTTTCTGCTGATGCCTTCGCCACACAGTACGGGAACACCTACCTCTGCTCTTCTCTCAATTACTAGTACTTTTGCACCGCTTTCTGCTGCAAATCTTGCTGTTACACTTCCTGCAGGTCCACTTCCGACGACTACTACATCGTATTTGTCTTTCATTGCGCATCACCACTTATAGCCCCTATGGGGCAAGTTCTTATACAAATTGCACAGCTTATACATTTTTTAGGATCAACTTCTGCTTTTCCACCAATCCATGAAATCGCGTCTTGTGGGCATACTGATATACAACCACAGCATGCTAAACATTTGTTTCTATCTATTTTTGCTTTAGGCTTTCCCATAACTTTCACCACGTTTTATACCAGATGCTATCAGATGAGCCACTCTAATAGGCTCAGGGATAACACCCCTTATTGTTGATATCTTTATTATTTCTTTTGCTTCAGAAAGAGTAATTCCAGAAAATTTAATGAATATGGGATTATGTGATGTTTTTATTTTGTAGAGATTGCCTTTTTTAATAGTTTTTAATCTATTTTCCCAATCGGTAAAATGTTTTTTTAAAGCATTTTCAATGTTTTCAAAATTAGGAAAATCTCTTGTAACTGTTATAACGGGGGTATTTGTTGCTTTGTATATTTCTTGTATATCTACGACATTAAAACCTCCAAGAGCAATACCATCAAGAAGTATTGCTTTAATTTGTAGCTTATGCCTTGTTTTATTTATCATCTGAATACAAGCATCTGTTGCATTATCTCCATCAATTTCAACAGAGTTTTTAAGAACACATTCTATGTATTCTCCACCACGCATTATAACCCCTATGATATCTGAAATCTTATCATTAAATTCAAATGGAGAATCATCGATTCCAAGTACTCTTATCTCGTTTTTCATTCTATGTCCCCTATCTATATAGTCTATATTGATTTTTTCGACATTTATAAAAAATATCAAAATATTCCATGAAAAGTTCGAGGAGGCAAAAAATGTTTAGAAAATATTTAATAGTTTTAGGGGCAGTTGTGTTCCTATTAGGAGCGAGTGTAAACGTATCAGCTATTACAGATAGCACCAGTGATTTATTTCACTATAAGGAAGATACAGAAAGTGTGACAGGATGGGCATTTGAAGAATATGCTGGTGAGAAGCCAAATATTGACATAACAGACTTGTCATATACATCAGAAGAGGACCAGGTAACTATTACTATGACTGTTGCAGGTACAATAGAGGATAAAGAAGGATTATGGTATTACGTATATCTTATTAGAGATAATCCAGGAACAGGCAATATGGGTTATTATTCTAACGGAATGCATTATGTTTGGGGAGACACATTTGATAGTGCAAATACTGATATTTCTAGTCATGCTGGAACAAATACCCTTACTTTTACAATGGATTATTCAGATCCAGATGCAATCACAGGAGTTTGGGGATATGCTTTTGAAGCAACAGATTCAACTCAATTAACCAACGGAGAATATTGGGGAGATTGGGCACCAGATACATATTTTGATGCATATGATCAATTTTATGGGGATTCAGACGATTCTGGAGATGATGAAGGTTCTGGGGATTCAGACGATTCTGGAGATGATGAAGGTTCTGGGGACTCAGGTGATTCGGGAGATAGTGGAGATTCAGGTGACTCATCAGAAGAAACATCAGGAACACCCGGTTTTGAAATACTAACTCTTGTTGCAGCAGTTGGTGTTGCACTAATTCTATTAAGAAAGAGAAAATAAAATCAAAAAAATCTCTTTTTTTCTTTTTTTATAAAATTTTTAGATTACCTGTTACTTGATCTATGAGATTATTTGGTGCCGGCCCAATCCCTAAAACTGTTTTAGTCCCTGCAGGGATTTCAGTATGACCTGCATCTTCTACTAACGAAGTTAAAATCTTTAAACTCTCGGCTTTTTCCTTTAAAGGTAAAAAAGCATCAATTGAATCAACTCGTACAACAACTTTTTTAGCACCTTCTCTCTGCCATTTATTAAACCATTTAGAATTGTTTTTCTTTGTAGAAAGAACACAATTAACTGCAGCATGTGCAACTTGTGCTGCAAGCTTTCCAGGTGAAAGCTTTAAATCATTCCTTGTGACAAGCACCATTTTATATTCAAAAGTCATCCTTTTCGTTATCATACTTTATTTCTTTAAAATTTTCCTTTCGCCATCTCTCACCCATGACTTCAGCATTTCCCTCATCTACAAGGCCTTTTACAAGAAGCTTTTTCCCTTCTTCTTCAACATGTTTTAGAGGTACTCCAAGGTATCTGTCTTTTGATTTTATAATAATTATATCATCGTCCATACCTACACTTTCTCCTACTTTTCTACCATTTCCATCTAAAACAAAACGACATAAAAGACTGTTTTTAAATTCTTGTTTTTTTTCTAACTCTTCTCTCTTTTTTTGCCTGTTTCTTGAGAATATATATACAAATACAATGTTTTGTAGTAACAAATGTCTTTTTAAAGCACTAGAAATTATTATCCCGCTCCACAGCCTCTGTAACTGCGATTCTATTATAAATCTTTGGAATATTACAAACGTTTTGTATGCTCATGCAAGAATATGACGTAGCTATTGTTGGAGCAGGACCCATTGGTGGTTTTGTTGCAAGTAAACTCTCAGAGAAAAAATATAATATTGCAGTTTTTGAAAAAAAGAAAGATACAGGCATCCCAATGAATTGTGCAGGGCTTGTAACATCTAGAGTTTTTGATGATTTTAATATTCCTAAGAGAGACATAGTTCAAAATAAGATTAAAGGAGCACATATTCATTCTCCATCTGGCAAAATCTTGTCTATAGGTGGTAATAAAGTTCATGCACTTGTTATTGATCGTATACTTTTTGATCGAAATATAGTTGATAAAGCAGAAAAAAACGGAGCAAATATACATCTTGAAAATAAGATAGATAGGATATCTCGTAAAAAAGAAGGAGTAGAGCTTAAAACATCAGAAAACATTAAATGTTTTACCAAGCTTTTGATAGGAGCGGACGGTCCGTTTTCAACAGTAAGAAAAAAATTTAATATGCCTGAACCTAAAAATTTTTTGTATGGTGCTGGTGCTGAACTGACCGGTACAGAGCTAAAACCTGATTTCGTTCATATTTTCGTGGGAAACAAGGTTGCACCTGGTTTTTTTGCATGGCTTATACCAACAAATAAAACCGGAACAAATGCAAGAGTAGGTTTATGCACAGATAAATCGTCAGGGAAATCACCTAAACACTACCTGAGTGAACTGTTTAGAAATAAAGAAATTAAGAATCTTATAGGAGCGGCTAAAATAAAACAAAAAACAGGCGGTACAATACCACTTGGTGTAATTAAAAAAAATATTGCAGATAATGTAATGTTAGTGGGTGATGCAGCAGCACAAGTAAAACCTACTTCAGGAGGGGGGATTTACCCTGGTCTTTATTGTGCAGAGATATGTTCCAATATTGCTATTGAATCAATAAAAAACAATGATTTTTCCATTCTTAAAAAATACCAGAAAATATGCTCAAAAGAGATTGGAAAAGAACTTGTCAAGGGTTATAGATTCAGATCTATTTTTAAAAGATTATCTGATGAGCAGATGGACAAATATATTGAGGGGTTCTCAGATCCAAAACTTGTTGAAATTATAAACCAGTATGGTGATATTGATTTTCCTTCAAAACTTGTTAAACCACTTATTAAAAAATCACCCTTTTTATTGAAGGCAGTAGCTAATTTTATAAAATAATTTATTTTGAACCAGGTGGAGGGGGGATATAGTAATCTCGCTCTTCATATCCGGTATTTACTTCTTCGTATTCTGGTTCTCTCTGTTTCACTTTTCTTCCCCTTCGTCTCTTTTTCCTGAAAAGTATTAGAACTATCAACAATAAAACGGTTATAAAAAAACTCAAGAGGCAAGGTGTGAAAAGCCCTATAAGAAAGAGTGCTGAAGGAACAACGCTGCAGCTTACATTAAAGCTTAAATCATCATCTTCTGGTGTAAAGCTTACTTCTATGTATTGTCGCCCATCCTCTGCTGTTTTTACAATTGCTCTGTCATACTCGTCTCTTGCATCTACACTCACTCCATTTGGAAAAATTATTTTGTATGTCACAGATTGATCTTTAAGTCCTTTTAGGTTATAGCTGCGATCAGGTATTTTAATAGATGGCGGGATTATTGAAATATGAAGATTGGAGTTATGTGTTGCATATGTATAACTCCTTGTTTTTACAGGTTTTTCCGAATCCATATCCGATATAATTTTGTCCCAGTTAAGCGAGTCTTCAAACATGTTTCTATCTATATTTGCTTTAACATCTAAACCTGTTATTATCTGGTTTATATGTTTTTCAAAAACATTTTTTTCATTGGTTAAAAACTCATCTATTTCTGATTCTTTGAAGATGTTTTCATCTATACATAAACGTATTGCATCAGAGTTTAGATAAGCAATATTTATTTTCTCAGGTAATGAAAACTCATCGGGTAATTTTGTTACAGTATAGTTTTTTTCTTTTTTCGTCGAGTAACCTAAGTTAATCTCAGGGCTGCCTGTAAAAAAACTTAGTAAGTTCAAGTCTATATCTTCTATTTCCAGTTCAATTACTGAGTTCATTTCTTGTTTTTTGTAATCTGGGCTCTTTTTTGATAGTATTTGACCTGAAAAGTTGTTGTTTTCATTCCAGGTATAATTGTTAAACCCATCTATCTCTATTCCTTCAGGCATTTTAAGTGTTATATTATATTCATATCCAATGTTTTCAAGATTTTCTCCAAAGTTAATACTTTCTTTTGTCAAATTTGCTTTTGCACCAGTATTTACCAGTCCAAATAATGCATTGGAGGATATTTGCTCTATAAAAAGCTGTATCTCATCATCTTTTAAAATTGAAGTCACAGCAGGAGTTTTATCCATTTCTTCTACATCATAAGGATTTTCTAAGTTATCTGTAGTTTTGTTTTCCCATGAAAGAACTAAAGCTAAGCTTTGATTAAAACCACTTGATTCAACATTGTTTTTTATTTCCATTTCTACTTTTTTAACTGTAGTCTGGTATATTTCATCCCATGAAACAAGATTGTTTTTTACAAAAAGACGTACACCATCTGCAGGTATAACCTGTAAATCTGTGATAAAAGCAGGCATGAAACCATAATTGCTGATGTTTATACTATTCAAATTCACATTGGCTGATAAACTTGGTTTTTTGATTGTTCCATCGATATAAAATTCCAGTGTTATTTCTTCTTTTTTAAGGTTAGATGTGGGGCTTTTATGATAAATTTTAAGCAAAGCGTTTTTTTCAGGCACTTCTCCCATACCATTTAAAAGAGACCACTGAAGACCGTCTTCTTTATTTTTTCCGTCTGTTATCTTGAAGTCATATTTCTTCCCAAGATCAATTATATATGTTACGTTCCATCCATCGTTTGCCTTAAGAACAAAGCCATAATCTACTATACCGCCCAGATCCAAAACACCGTTTACCAGGTCATATGCCTCTACAGAATCATTCAAATCAAAAAAAGAATATGAAAGATTTATATCATATTCCTCATTAAAAGTAGGAGTTATAAAATTAGGTTTATTTGTTTTCTCAGATACATGTTCTGGTCCAAAAACATTTTCTAACTGGTTTTTAAGTTGGTTATGTAAATTATTCTTTATCACACCTAGCGCTTCAATATCATCAATGTTTGTGCTAGATGTAAGACTTATCACCTCGTTTTGATTGTATTCTTCTCCAAAAGCACTAGCCCATCTCACGGTCATTTCTGCATTTACATAAAAATCTGTTGCACTTTTAAATACTATATTTATATCAGCATCTACAATAGTTTCAAGATCATCATTTGCAATTGCCAGGGTGCTAAAAAACATAGTTGAAACTAGGAAAATAATTGTAAAAACTGAAAACATCTTTTTTCTTTTCGTCTGCATCCGCCTCTCGTTCAATTTATTAATTAAATTAGCTAAACCGTATTAAAGCTTTCTCAATACTTTTTTTTATCCGAAACCTGTAAAAACGTGTTAACTATTTTAGAATTTGTAATAACATGTATATACTAGGTGGAACAGCTTCTAATACAATTTCAGAGGAACTCTCAAACATTCTAAAAGCACCATTAGCAAATACAATTTCTAAAAGATTTCCTGATGAAGAGTTCTATTTTAGAATACTTGATGATGTTAAAGGAAAACACGTAGTAATTGTACAAACTACTTATCCTGATCCAAACTTAGTTGAACTATTTTTAATGCAAAACGCTGCTGAAGAAGCTGGTGCAAAGAAAATAACAGTCGTGATACCCTATTATGGATATGCAAGGCAGGATACAAAATTCCAAGAAGGCGAATCAATAAGTGCAAAGGCAATAGCAGATCTTATAAGCCTAAACGCCGACAAGGTAATAACGATTGATCCTCATAAAGAGCACATCCTTGATTTCTTCTCAACATCTGC
>CAZQEU010000028.1:0-18254 GCA_964592335.1 uncultured Thermoplasmatales archaeon | reverse complement strand
CCTGAAATAAACACAGTTGATTTGATGGAAACAATAAAGGGTCCTGATTTTCCAACTGGTGGAACAATCTATGGAAAAGCAGGGATTCTTCAGGCTTATTCAGAAGGTAGAGGCCTACTCAGAGTTCGTGCTAAAACCCATATCGAAGAAAAAGAAAACAGAAAAAGAATTATCATTACTGAACTTCCTTATCAAGTAAATAAATCAAAGCTATTGCAGTCTATTGCCAGGCTTGTTAAAGATAAAAAAATAGAAGGAATAAGTGATCTTCGTGACGAATCAGATAGAGAAGGTATGAGAGTTGTAATTCTATTGAAGCGTGATGCAATAGAGGATGTTGTATTGTCTCAACTATTTAAACATACTGAGATGCAGACTACCTTTGGTGTAAACAATCTTGCAATTGTTGATGGAGAGCCAAAGACACTTGGTCTTAAAGAATTGATTACTCATTTTATTGAATACCGTGTTCTTGTTATCACTCGCAGGACAAAATATGATCTTAAAAAAGCAAAAGAAAAGATGCATATCCTTGAAGGATTTATGCTGGCACTTAAAAACATTGATGAAGTAATTAAGATAATCCGAGCAAGTAAAACTGTTGACGAAGCAAAAGAAAAACTAATGAAAAGATTTGAATTTTCTGAAGAACAAGTCAAAGCTATTCTTGATTTAAGGCTTCAAAAACTTACTGGTATGGAAATAGAGAAAGTCGAGCAGGACTACAATGAAACTAAAAAATTAATTGAAGAGCTTGAATGGCTTCTATCTGACAGACAACATATTCTTGATGAGATTAAAAAAGAGCTGATCGAGATAAAAGAAAAATTCGGTGATGAAAGACGTACTGATATTGTTGAAGGCGAAATAACTGTTGATATGGAAGATTTGATACCTGAGCAGGATGTAATAATCACAATTACTGACAGTGGCTATATCAAAAGAATTCCCTGTGAAACTTATAGAACCCAGCACCGCGGTGGAAAAGGCCTTGTTGGTATGAAAACAAAAGAAGAGGATGTAATTGTTGACTCATTTATAACAAACACTCATGATTACATAATGTTTTTTACAAACCATGGTAAATGTTTCTGGCTAAAAGGATACAAGATTCCTGAGGGTGGAAGACACTCAAAAGGAAAAGCAATTGTTAATTTACTTCCAAGACTTGAAGAAGGTGAATATGTAGAAACAGCGATACCAATACATGAGTTTGATGATGAGCACAACCTAGTATTTTCGACAAAAAACGGGCTTGTCAAAAAAACAGTTCTATCTGCCTATGGCAATATCAGGGTTAATGGAGTACGAGCGATAAGACTTGATGAAGACGATGAATTGATTTCTACAAGATTATCTGATGGGAATCAGACAATTCTTATTGCATCAGCAAAAGGCCAAGCATGTAAATTCGATGAAAAAGAAGTAAGAGCTATGGGGCGGGTCACCCGTGGGGTTATCGGTATGAGACTTAAAAAAGGTGATAAAGTAGTATCCATGGCAATAGTCGAACATGAAGATGGAAACCTACTGACAATCACAGAAAATGGATATGGTAAACGCTCACCAATATCAGAGTATCGTAAAACACATCGTGGAAGCAAAGGTGTTAGAACAATCATTACAAACGAGAGAAACGGTGAAGTAATCTATGTAAGAGAGCTAACTGATGATGATGAAATAATGATTACCAGCAAAAACGGAATGGTAGTAAGAATACCCATAAAAGACGTACGTATACAAGGACGAAATACTATGGGCGTAACAATTATGAGGCTCAACGAAGACGACAAAGTTGTAAGTGTTTCAAAAATCATGGAAAAAGATGAAGACGAAGAGTGTAATGTAGAAGAAGATTCATAATAAAAAATAAGATATTTATGAAACATACTATAGCTAGTATAGTAGATAGGCAAATAAAAATGTTTTATGCAATATACTTTGCAGACTATGTTTTTATTCATATCAACAAAACAGGTGGAACAAGTATCAAAAAAGCACTTTATCTTCCCCAAAATCATCATGCTACAGCTATAGATTTTAAGAAGGAAATAGGAGATAAAAGATGGGGGAAAAGATTTAAATTTACATTTGTAAGAAACCCGTGGGATAAAATAGTTTCTCAGTATCATTATCAACTCCAAAGAACTCAAAAATATAAAAATTATAGTTTTGCACAATGGATAGAAGAAAAATATGTAGAAAAAAAAATTCCCTTAAAATATAAGATTTTGTATATACCACAAGTCAAATGGATAACTGACAAAGATGGTAAAATAATGGTTGATTTTATCGGAAAATTCGAAAATATCGAAGAAGATTTTTCAAAAATATGTAAAATTATTGGGAAAAAGAGGGGATTACCTCATCTTAAAAAAACAAAACATAAATCATATCGAGAATACTACAACGAAGAAACAAAAGAAGTCATAAGAAATCATTTTAAAAGAGACATAGAGATGTTTGGGTACAAATTTTAGAAAATTATAGCAGTATAGACCTCTTAAAAATCAGTAGCAATATTTAAGTCACCCCTTCCATGACATAAATGTCATGGCTTTCCCCTCTAGGGGAACAAAACACCTAACGGTGTTTTATAATTATCTTTCCATGTGATTCATCCTGCAAACTAAAGTTTGGGGATTTCTCACTTGGGTTCATGTTAAAAAAACATTTTATTTCAATTAAAAACATATAAAAAATCTTTAATAGTTTCCATTCTGACAAAATCAGTTAGGATAGTAAATTATAAAAGTATTTTCTATTTAATAATGTAATACAACTTACATCATATGATAAAATAAGAGTTGAGATATATGCTTACTAATAGTTTTATTTACTCCAAAAAAAAATAATTTTGGAAATGATGCATTATGACAAATATATTTAACAAGCTCTATAAGAAACATAGACATCTAGATACATTGATATACACACTATCTAGAAAAAAAACAAATATAAATACAATTAGATTCAATCTTGAATTATTCCTAAAAAAAATAAGATATACTTCAAATTTAGATCCAATATTTATAGGAGGATGCCCAAGAAGTGGTACAACGTTAGCAAGATCACTTGTAGGCATTCATCCAAAAATTGCTTCTCCTAAAAAAGAATATTACATCTTTAATTGGAATAAGAATAGAAAGTATATAAAAGATATTTTTGGTTTTTCTTTTAAAGAAATTGATGATATAACCAAAAAAAACAAAGATGTTATCAGTTGCACTGAAAAAATTTTAAGGTCGTATATGGAAAAAAAAAATAAACAATTGGTTTTGTTAAAACGCCCGTCTTATATTATTGTGAGCGGAAAACTTTTTAGTTTTTTTCCAAATATGAAATTTATTAACATTATACGAGATGGCAGAGATGTAGCATGTTCATTAAGAACACATCCTAAAAGGAAAATTGTTGATGGAAATATTATTCCAACAGGTATAAAAAATCCGTTTAAATGGTGTATTATAAATTGGGTGATATCTATAAACCAAGGATTTAAAATAAGAAGGTATAAAAATTATATTGAGGTTAAATATGAAGATTTAGTAAAAAAACCTGTAAATTCTATGGAAAAAATCTATGACTTTCTTGGTTTAGAGATGATTGACAAAAATATATTATTTGACTTTTATAAACATGAGAATTACAATGACCATATTCAGAATATAGAAGTTGGAAAACCGATTTATAAGAATACAATTGGAAGATGGAAAAAAGATATGAATGAAAAAGAAAAAAAGATTTTTAAAAATATGGCAGGGGAATTGCTAATAAAATTAGGATATGAAAAAGATTTTGATTGGTAATAAAATAATAGTATATTATTATATTTTTCGTATTTTGCTTATATAAAATACTTAAAAAACTTAAATTAATCTATATTTCAAAAAGATTATACTGATCCTTCTTTATCTAAAATTTTAAGAATTATATCCCCTGAGTTTTTAGCACCGTCGGGTTTTGGGAGAGCATTTGCAACATTCTGTGCATTTTTGAGATAAAAATCATAATTATCAAAAATGTTATTAATTGCTTTTAACAATTTTTCTTCTTTAAAATATTTCCCTGATTCTATAAGAGCCATACCATGCTTCATAAATCTTTCTAAATTAAGATGTTGCTCAAGTTGCATAGGAAAACCTATAATAGGTTTACCCGCGTAAGCCGAAGTATAAACAGTACCTTGACCTCCATGAGTAATACTAAGATCAATAAATTTATACAAATCTTTTATAGATGGTACAAACTTTTTTAGCATTATATTGTTTCTTAGAACAGGTAATTCTTCGTCTTTTAAAATTGAAGTATATACAGCTAAAACATTGTGTTGAGTTTTATTTAACGTATTTAAGATCTTAAGAAAAAGATCTTTCGTACCAGAGCTGCCAAGAGTTAAAAGAATAGATCTACCTGGTTTTTTAAGATGCTCTTGACTTTCTTTATCTTCAATCTGTTTTTTAGTGTATTTAGCCATGATTTCATCAAAGAAAATAAGACCAACGTAGTATTCATCTGAAGAAATTTCTGATTTATCAATTCCTAGAAAATCAGCAAAATTTGTGTAGAATGTGTAATCACCTTTAAAAATATCTTCTTCTCTTTCAATTTTATTAACTTTGTATTTTTTCGCAATCTTAGAGAAGGTACTTATAGATATTTTGCATCTTGGTGCATACCAGTTAAGTAATCGTAATTTCAAAGACTCTGGTAAAAAACGAGTTAAGGAATATTCAATAATATCTGGAAATTTCGTAAAATGAAGATTTATTTTTGGTGTAATACTTATAAGAGGGACACCTGCAGCCCTTGCTGATATACTGCATGTAAAATTATTAGTAGAAACAATAAGTTTTACACCTGTTTTTTTATAAGCAGAGATTTCCTCTTCTATGTTTTCTATAAAAAACTTGTTTTTAGGGTCTTTAAATAATTTAAACCCAATAAGTTTATTTATATTGTCATAAAATTTTGATGTGTAGATAGGTTTAACTCTAATTATTTTAAAACCTAGATCTTTAGCTAGAAATTCATATTGTCCACCATGACTAAAGAATACTGCTCTACCACCTATCTTAATATATCTTTTGGCAACCATTAAAGCTCGACCTGTCTCAGCAAGGTTTTGAAATAATGGAAAAAACCCGACAAGTGGTTTTTTATCTTTTTTATTTACCAACTTTATTATACCTCTCAAATATGCCTTAAATAATATACAAGATCCCCTTTTAAATATTAATGCATCCAAAGGAATTTAAACTTACATCCCTACAAATAAAATAATAGAAAAACTTTATATGTTTTTAATATCCTAGCAATATTAAACAGCAATAAACTATTCAATTATAGAGTGATATAGTTAGTCAAGAAAAAACAAGTATAATAAAACCATTTATACTTAAAAATAAATTATTGAAAAAGCAATATAAAATTATAAAAAATTCAAAATATTTTGTTAAAGTGCTATGCTTTCAATAGAATCTTTATGATTGGATTTATAAAAATCTAGTTAATACTTTTTCTAAGAAACCTGATTTTATTTTCATTTTTTTCTTCAAAACAAGTAAAATTTTTAGATCTTCAAGATCTAAACTTTTGGTAAATAAGATTGATAAAGCAAATATTACATAAAAGACTGCCGTCATTGGTACAAGCCACCAACCATTGATAGTTAAAAAACTTTGAAAAATAAAATAAAAGATTGTTACTAAAATCGTAAAAAATAATATCGGTTTAATAAGGTTTTTACTTAAAGGTTGAACCCCGCTAAAAGAATAAAGCTTCCAAATTTTTATCGAGTTAATAGATACAACCGAAACCCCGGTTGCAACAGCAGCACCTGCGATACTAAAAGAAGGAATTAAAAAGATATTCAAAATAATATTTAGAGAAGCCGTAGCAAGAGTACTAAACATTATAAAACGTGGTTTACCCATAGCTACTAATGTGACACCACACGGGCCGACAAGATTGTTAATAATTAAACCCATCGATAAAATTCTAAGAGCAATTGCTGATGGAACATAAGCAGGTCCAAAAAGAACTTCTATTATTACTTCTGAAAATATAAATAAGAAAACAAAAAGGGGGAAAGTAGATAAACAAATCCACTTTGTTAAAATTTTAAAATTTCTCTTTATCACATTTAATTTTCCTTTAGCATATAACCCTGAGATAACTGGCATATAAGTTACAATTACCGCTGTCAAAGGAAATGAGATAAATCTTGCAGTAGGGCTTGCAATATTATATAAACCAACATCTATTGAGCCTTTAATTGCACCAAGCATTAAAGTATCAGTCCAACCTACTATCATACTAAGAATCGCAGTACCTAGAAGGGGAAGAGAAAAAAACATTAAATCTTTAACTATTGAAGTTTTAATAGATTTTAAAGAATATAGTATAAAAAAGTTTAGTTTACCAGCAACATATCTTATTTTTCTAATAGTATAAACTATAAGGGAAATTAAAATAATAAAACTAGATAAAATATTTACATAAAAAATATTTAAGAATGAAGAGCTAAAAGCAATGGATAATAATAGAAATATAAAGAAAAGAGAATTATATGCAATTTGTGAAAAATAAACCAAAGGTTTTATTTGTCCAAATCCTCTGAATATTGAGACAACAATGTTAGTTAAAGTTAAAATTGGCACTATTACTGATGATATTTTTAAGGGAAATACAAGCAGATGCTCGTGAAATATGTTAACTGCAATAAACTCAGATGACAAAAATAGAATTAAACCCGTAAAGATGCTCATTACAGCACTTAAAAAAAATGATATCAAGATAATAGCTGAAACTTTCTTTTTGTCGTTTTTATATCTATTATAAGCGATATTACGTGTGACCCCTTGTATTAGACCTAGAGAGCTGATAACCGTAAAAATACTAACAATAGCAAATGAAAGAGAAAAGATACCATATTCGTTTTCTGTCCAGTAATTTGCAATTAAAATTCTTGTTAAAAAAATAAATAGAGAAGAGATTAATGAGCCTATTATTACTATACCTGTTCCTTTTATTAGTTTTTGAAGAGAACCATCTAGATTATCGTTGTTATCTAACTTGTTAGTATTAGCAATCATTTAAAAAGCCCCATGTTCTTCCAAAATCTCTACAATTCTTTTAGCCGCATTTAGATCTCCTTTAGGAGGAGGAAGCTTTTTTGCTAATAATTGAGCATTATTAAAATATGATTCGTAATTATCAAAAATTTTTTCAATACTTGTTAACAGTTGGTTTTCTTTCAAATACTTTCTAGACAAAATCAAACCGGTACCATGCCCTACAAGTTTTTCTAAATTAAGATGTTGCTCAAACTGCATAGGAAAACCAATAAAAGGTTTACCAGAATAAGCTACATTATATACTGTACCTTGCCCGCCATGTATAATAGATAAGTCAACTATATCCTGAATACGTGATATCGATGGTGCAAATTTTCTAAGAAGAATATTATCATTTAAATCAGGTAATTCCTCTTCTTTTAATATATCTGCATACAAAGCAACAACGTTATATGATGTAGTATTAAGAACCTTTAAGATTTTAATGAAAAGCATCTTATCACCACTGCTACCCATTGAAAGAAGAATGGATCTACCTGGTTTTTTAACATGATTTTGTATATCAAAATTAATTTTTTTTGATTGTTTATCTGAAAAAATATCTGAAAATAATTCTTCTAATGAAATAATGCCTACATAATCTTTATCTGGAAATATTTGTTGTTTTGGAAGAATATTAATAAATTCTAAAAAATTAGTCGAAAGAGTAACATCCCCATAATAAACACTAATGGCACTTTTGAATGGTTTAAGACCGTATTCCTTTGAAACATTGTTAAATGAAGCAGAAGCTTTAACACTATATAATAACCAATTTTGTAAAGGTATTTTCAAAAATTGTGGAAACAAACGAGTTAAAATATTTTCATAATTATCTGGTATAGAAAAATAAAAAGAGCCAGGAGCTGGCGAAACACAAACCAACGGTATTTTAGCAGCACGGGCAGATATAGAACATGGGACATTTACAAAAGATACAACCATTTTTATTCCAGATTTTTTATAGGCTATAATTTCTTCTTTAACAGACTCTCTTATAAATGACTCTGGATAAGATATTCCTTTTTTTTCTCCACGGTTAATGCTCATTATTTCTCTTGAAGATTCTTCAGAATATAGTGGTTTCACTCTAATCATATCATAGCCAAAATCTTCTATCAAATGCTCATATTTTCCACCATGGCTAAAAAAAATTACTCTGCCACCTAACTCCACATAACGTTTAGCAACAAGTATCGCACGACCCGTCTCAGCAAGATTATAACACAATGGAAAAAACCCAACAAGTGGTTTTTTAGTATTAAGAGCCATTATCTTTACTCCCATTTGTGCAGATATATTTTTAGTTTAGATTAATTTATCATAAACAGGTTCAGGAATCATATCTGTCATCCTTGTAAGTAATGTAGGGATAAAAGGAAACTGAATTACTTTCTTTTCCTTTTCAACACCTTTTATAATTATTTCTGCTGCTCTATCAGCTTTAATAGCATATTTACTAGCAAAATCCTCCGTCATAGGAGTTTTAATCTGACCTGGTTTTATAGTTATAAAATTTATATTGTGTTTTTGCTTTGCTTCAGGTCTTAGGCTTTCTACAAGCCAGCTTATGGCTGCTTTACTAGCACCATATGCTCCTGCACCAATCAATCCTCTTCTATCTGGTAATGTTGATGTTACTGCAATGATACCTGATTTCTGATTCTTCATGAGAGGCAGGATGTTTTCTATGAAATATACATTACCAAAAAAATTAACCTCCATAGATTTTCTAATATTCTCACCATCAAAAGCATCCACCTCAGTATCAAGAAGGACACCTGCGTTTAAGATAGCTACATCTATTTTCTCAAAGTGCTTATATGTAAATTCTACCGCTTTTTTAACATCTTCTTTGTTTGTTACATCACATTTTTTGTATATGCACTCTACATCATTGTTTTTTATTTTTTCTTTTATTTCTTTTAGTTTATTTTCTCTTCTTGCAAATAATGCCAATCTAGTTTTTTTTTTGGCAAGCTGCTTGACTAGCTCTTCACCCATTCCACTACTTGCACCAGAAATCAAAACAGTTTTTCCATCCAAATTCATCTGAACACCTTTAATCAATATACTACAATTATTAATATGCTGGATGTATATAATAAAATTTGGGCTTTATATATCCTTTCCAAAAAAAAGCCTAATACAATAATAGAAAATATTTTTGATTTTTAAAATAATACAAAAAACTATTCAAACAAGATCATATAATAAAAAGATAGAATGAGGAAAAACAATATTAGATCCGGAAATAAAATTGAAATTGGAATTCTCGAAGTTCGCCGTCATGTACCAATTCTTTATAGCTTTGCTAAGATTTGTAAAACAAATAATACAAATGTTACGATATTTACAACAAAAAAATTATTTTCAAGATTAGAAACTTACCTAAAAAATAAAGAAGAATATAAAATAGTTCTAAAAAAAGACTGCGAAACAATCCCTTCTTTTTTGAAACGCGTAAAAAAAATATGCAATACAAAAATCGATTTGCTTTTTATTAATACAATTCATGAAACGTTTTTTGATCTAATATGTTATCTTAAGTTTGATTTGAAATGTAAAACTATTTTGCTTGTACATCACGTAAATGCTTGGTTAAAACCTAGTATCGTATTCAAAATGAGCCATCCGATAAGATCAATTGATACAAATCTTAGTTCTGTACTAATTAGTAAGTTTGTATTTCCAAAGTTTGATGCAGTCAATGTCATATATAGCCCAATTAAAGATTATATAGTTACAAATACAGATTATAAAGGTGATATCTTTACCTTACCAACATCTATATATAATGGTAGAAAAAAAGATATAATGAAAAATGAAGATAAAAAAATAATAAAAATAGTATCTCCTGGTTTGATTGAAAAACATCGTAAAGACTATAACAAAGTCATACCTGCTTTTGAAAAAATATTTCAAAGATTTAGAGAAAATATTATTTTATATATACTAGGATGGCCTATTGGAAAATATGGGAAAAACATATATAACAAATTTAGAAAAATGAAAGAAGAAGGTCATAATATATTTATATACGCTAGTTTCGTACCTGACAATATTTTTGATGAAATTCTAATAAAAAGCGATATTCTTCTTGCACCAATTAATATCAAAACAAGATCAGATGGGGAAATCCAGGAAATTTATGGGGTTACGGTTGGAAGTGGCATAATTTTTAATGCAATTCAATATGCTAAACCAATTGTTGTGCCATCTGAATTTAATATGTTAGATGAATTAAAAAGCTCAACAGTAAAGTATAAAGATTCAAAGAATCTTGAAAATATAATCACGGATATAATCTCTAATCCAGAAAGACTAGCCCAATTAAAAGAAAAAGCTATAGAAAATTCACAGAAATTTTCATTAAAAAATCTTCAAGATTATTTTGAAAAAAATGTATTAAAATGGTTAAAAGAATAGTCAAGTTAAAATATATTTTTTATGATAGCTGTACTTTATTTCATAATTTTAAAGTTTTTTTAATTGACGGATTTTTTCAAGTTCTAATTTCGATAATTTCTGTTTATTTAACTGGTAATTTTTATGCTCTATTGGTAATTTATCTATAAAGATGCTCTCATAAACATTACCATCTATATTCAATGGTATAGGTATTTTCATAGATGCGAAAACTGTTGGCAAGATATCTGAAACAGACATATCTTCAGTTACAAAACCTTGTTTAATGTTTTTGCCATATGCAAAAAAAACACCATATTGTGCATGATCCCCAGATCTAGAAGCAGGGTCTTCTTTAAAGAGAAAAGGAATATTCTTATTATTAGAGCAGACTATGTTTGAAATATTATCTAAACCCCTTATACCAGATAAAGCAGTATAACCTTTACAAAACTTCAATAACAAATCAGGGGGATAGATAGCATTTTCTCCATAGACTTCTTTCCAATCATAAACTTCTTCAATTATTTTTTCACCTGTATCTGAATCTCTTAATTTTTTAAAAATCAATTTTATTTTTTTACATAGTTTATCATAATCGTAAGGTTCAACGATACCTAACTTATACCTTCCTTTCTGATTTATTATTATGCCCCTTCCATCAGCTGCAGATGTTGCCTTTGTTTTTGAAAAATCAATTATTTTTTCAAAGGATGCTCCTGAAAAAAGAATTTTTTTTATTAAATATGATTTTTTTATTGTTCTATAAGGAATGAATCTTAAGATTTGCATAAATTGTGCAAAAATAAAATACAATATAGTTTGAAAAGGATGATCATGAGGATCTTTAGATAACTGAATAAGATTCGCATTATAAAGCACATTATCTGTATTTAGGATTTTTTTAATCTCTTCAAACCCATGATCTGAGACTATAAAAAAAACTGCGTCGGGAAACTTTTTTATCATTTTACCAACAAGTTGATCTACCTTTTTATAACACTCTAGAAGAAGTTCTTTTTTGTCAAATAAAAAATGTTGTGCAGTGTCTGTACCACGAAAAACAACCATAGTAAAATCCCAATCAAGATTTTTCATTATATTGGTAGTAACTCTTTCACGTGAAACCATCTGATCTGTAATTATCTTTAGAAGCTTTTCAGGAGCATGTTTCGCTAAATATGATCTAGGAAAATCTTCTAACCAAATCTGTTCTAATTCATATTCACCTAATTCATCCTTTTTTAATTTTTCTTTGATATTTCTTGGATATGTAAAATCTGATTCAGCAGATGGAGTAAGCAAACCAGTAATCATTACACCATTTATCTTTTCAGGGGGATAAGTTACAGGAACATTAACTACTATACTACTAAGATTTATATCAGTTAAAAAATTCCAGATAGCTGGAGCCTTTCTAAACCGAGACGAAACCATATGTGGGTTATCAATATCAGTATTTCCAAATCCATAGATGCCATGTTTACCCGGGTTGCATCCAGTGACAATAGAAGTCCATGCAGGAGCACTAAATGGAGGCATTGTAGATTTTAATTTACCCCAGACACCATTTTCTCTTATTTTTTTAAAATTCGGGAGTTTATCTTCTTTTATCCATTTGTCTATCAGGTCCGGGGTTGCACCATCAACACCGATAACCACTACTTTTTGCATATTCTCTAATCATATAATATACATCCATAAATAAAAGTTACCTTATAGTTTACTATATAAAAGTCCAAAGATTTGTAATTTAAAAAAATATTCTAAAAGTCTATTAATATGTTTGCTTATTCTTAAAAACTGTAAAAATACAGGATGATCTATGCAAATTTCAGAATCTAATAAAGATAAAAGATACAAAGATAAGATAGAAAATATTTCATTTAAACCAATATTTATCATGGGCTTGCCTAGATCTGGTACTAGTATCCTATACAAAACGTTGGATGCAACACAGTGTTTCAACGTAGTAACTGCATATCATCTTATCAAATATGAGGAACTCCTTTATAATCATATAAACAAAATTGAAAATGGAATAAAAGATAATTTATCGATATATTTTAAAGGTTATTCTCAATCAGATAGAGGAATCGACCAATTACATATATCGCCTAACTTTCCAGAAGAATATAGATTTCTACTTGAAAGAAAAACCGGTCAACAAAGATTTAACAAAAAATCAAAAGATCTATTTATGGACCTTTGCAAAAAAATTCAGTTTATATCAAAAAATAATAAACCAATTCTACTAAAAAATCCATATGATTTTACAAATTTTTTATACATTAAAAAAGTGTTTCCTGATACAAAATTTGTTTTTATACATAGAAATCCTCTAAACACTCTAAATTCACAGATTAAAGCTATGAGGACACTTTTGAGATATAAAAGTCATTATATGGCATTGCTGTCTCCCTGGTACAATAATCTTTTTGACAATAAAACCATGCTTTACTACTATAGATTTCTTTATTCACATTATACACCAATTAGATCTGTATCCGCAGTAAAAAAAATGGTTGAATCTACAAACTTTTTTTTAGAAAATATAGATAATATCAACAAAAAAAATTACATTAACGTTACTTATGAAGAACTATGTAAAAAACCAAATGAAAAAATCTCAGATATTATGAAATTTTTGAATTTAGAGACAAAACAAAAAATTAGATTTGATGATTATATAAGTCCAAGAAAAACAGTATTACTTAAAGAAATTCAGAAGAAAAAAAAGTATATCAATAGAAAGATGAACAAGTATTTATCATATTTTGGATACTCACTATAAAATTTACGATATTAAAATAATTTATTTATAACCCAATTTTTTAAGGTTTTTATCAAGTAAAATGTTTACTAACAACTTTTCAAATATATTCAAGTTTTTTTTCCATTTCCCAACACTTGATGTAAATATTGGTCTGCTTGGCGAGTGACGCATAGGATTCTTTTCTATCTTAAGATTAATATTTTCTTTGGGATTCTTTTTAAACCAAAAATCATGTTTTTTCTTATGATGTTCAAGAAGATCTGTATTCCATTCTTCTCCAAGAAATCGCATCATTTTTTTAATCTCATGTTCAGGGTTAACAACAAGTTTTTCATATTTAATTTCCATGTATCTATCTTTAGGAAATTTATCCTGATATTCAAAAGATAAATCAATTGCTTTATTCCAATTTTTTATTGCTGAATATATTGACTTATAACCCCATCTCTGTTTGTACGAACACATTACATCTCTGCCATCTCGTATAATGTTAATAAATTGGCAATCTGGAAATAATTTTTCTATAAAATTTAAATAAAAAATATTATCAGGAGTCTTTTCAGCCCACCTTTTTTTATTTTTCATCTTTGCATAATTATTATGAAAGATAGAAAGAATATCTCGAATTTTTTGATTTAACATTTGTTCTTTTACATTATACGATTCTAACCAAGACCAACTTGAATGGATTTTATCATCCAATAGTTTCAATTTTTTGATAAGATGAGTTTCAGGACCGCAACAGATATTTGGATGAGAGTCTAGTATTACACGTATTAATGTGGTTCCTGAACGAGGGCAACCAACAATGAAAATCGGGTTTTTTGCCATTCTACTCATTTATATATAAAGTTTATCTAGCTAATAAATTTTTACTGAAAAAGTGTTGATTGATATAAGTATGTAAAACTAAAAAATATGTTAATATAATATCTTTAAAGATGGTTGTTTAACGTTTATTTATACAAAAACAATTTATACTTTGATATTTATTTATATTTTTGTAAGTAAAGAAATATGGGGGTATTAAAAAATGAAAAAAATTTTGGTTGCTACATTGGTAGCTATTTTTATATTAAGCAGTTTTGGAGCAATGGCAAACACTGATTTAGAAAAATCAAATACTATGATACAAACAAACTCAAAATATTTATCATTCTCCACATTGAAGATAAAACAAGAGAATGTCAATTATCTATCCATTGAAATGAAAGATGTTTCTACTTATTTAGCATCATCTGGTAAACCTATGCTTCCAAAGATTGTTGAGACATTTGAACTACCATTTGATGCCGAAAATATTGATTTAGAATTAGAGATAAAAGAAATCTTTGAAAAACAGATAACAAAAGAAGTTAGTCCTTCTTCATATATGTTGCCTTTAACGTTAGAAGAGGGTATTGCTGATTTACAAAAAAAGGATTTAGAAGTTTATAGTAGTGATAATCCTTATCCTGCAAGTTGGTATTCTTATGATATATATTCTGGTCTAAATAGTGATAATAAGAGAGCTAAATTTGTTGTTGTTGATATATATCCTGTTAGATACATTCCAAGTGATGGAAGATTATTACAGGCAGAGAGTGCTGACATCAATATTGTTTATGAAACATCAGAAGAAATTATAGAAGAATGTGCTGATCCTTATGATCTTGTTATTATTTCTCCTTCTGTATTCAAGCCTTATCTGAAAAAGCTTGTTGATCATAAGAATGATGATGTTGGTGTTAAAACTTTTTTAAAGACAACAGAGGAGATTTATGCTGACCCTGATTATGATGGTGTGGATGAACCCGAAGATATTAAACTTTTTATCAAAGATGCAATTGATAATCACGATATTTCCTATGTTCTCTTAGTCGGTGGTCTTAAAAACCAAATTTATGCAAAGCCTAGAGATACTGCAAATAAAGGGGTTAAAGGATGGTATTTACCTGTTAGATATACTAATCTATATGATCAGCCTAAGTATCCACTTAAAAGCGGTAGCACATTTGATCCTGGTGTGATTAGTGATTTGTATTATGCTGATGTTTATGATGGTGAAAATAATTTTTCGAGTTGGAATCCAAACAATGATGATTATTTTGCTGCTTGGGGTAAACAAGGGGTTGAAGACGATGATGATATTGATATGGCTCCTGATGTCTCTGTTGGTAGGCTTGCTTGTAGAAATATAAAAGAGGTGAAAACTGTAGTCGACAAGATTATTAATTATGAAACAACAGATATTATCGATTCTGATTGGTTTAACAGAGCAACTGTTGTATCAGGTGATGGTTTCTTAGATCAGCAAGATTTAAAATTTGAGTGGGATACAACTGGTCTTGAAAATGATCATTACACAATTTATGCTCAAAGTATTAACGATGAAGATGAAAAAGGTCCGATAGATACAATTCCTATAGAAATTGATAGGTCACAAGAGACCTCTATTACTTTTAACCATGATGATCATCTTAACCCTGCTCTGGCTGATGGTTATCCTGCGCCTCCTATCACAGAGATTGTTACTATTTCGCCAGGAGATATTTTAGGCTATGATGATTATACATATACTCCTCGTGAAGGAGAAGCATTTTGTAATGATTTTAACCCATGGGCAAATATTAGTTATGTAGGTGGTGTTCTAACTATTCGTGGTAAATCCTATGATCCTAAGCCCTATGGTAATCTTACAGATGTTCATGTTTGGATTAAAGACATGAAAGGTGAAACAATTTATTCTGATTGGAGGAACAACACGGAGATGTACTATGAGGGAGAGTGGACCACTGGTGAAAAATCTTTGAAGGGACGTGGGGGAGCACTGTATTATATGCCTGAAAAATTTGAAAGAGATATAATATGGACTTCAAATGGTAAATTTACGGGTAGAGAAGATGTAATTAATGGCATTAATAAGGGTGCGGGTTTCTTGTTTTTCTCAGGGCATGGTAGTCCAAATGTATGGGCTGATCATTATCCTGGTGTTCCTGGTAATCGTGGTCCTGCAAGTGTTACTGGTCTGCAGGTTACTCAGATAACTATCTTCAATGTTGGTGGTCTTTTAATTGGTCAGAGACCTATTAGTAATTTAATTCCTCCATTTCCAATGGATGCACTGTCCAATGGTGAAAAATTACCTGTTGCAGTTGTTGGTGGCTGTCATAATAGCCAATTTAATGTATCAATGCTACCCGGGTTTTTAGAAGGTTTTCAGTATATAGGTCCAAACCTTCACATGTTTGATAAAATGTATATGTGGTGTCATGGTGCAGCTGTACCTGAATGTTTTAACTGGCGTCTTGTAAGAAACCCAAATGGTGGCTCTATTGCAAGCATTGGAAATACTGGTCTTGGCTATGGTATGCCTGGTAAAGACCTTACAACTGGTGGTGGAGACGGATGGATTACAATAGAGTTTTTCAGACAATACGGTGAACATGGTCAGACTGTACTTGGAAATGCTCATTCTCAAGCTATCACTAGTTATATCCAGACACACGAGATGAGTGATTTTGAATCAGGCCATCCAAAAAGTGTACAACAATGGGCATTACTTGGTGACCCAAGTCTTAAGCTAGGGGGTTACTAAAAAAACAATTATAAACCCTTTTTTCTTTTTTTTATAACGAATGATTTGAGGAGAAAAAAAATATTACCGTATGTATTATAGCGCCTATATCTTTTTGAAGAATAATATAGAATATTTGGAACATAATTAATTATTTTTAGATATTAAATAGGATTGTTAATTATTCGTATAAAAATTTTAAAGCAGTAGTTCTAATAATTTTAGTTGAATCACTTAATCTAGTTAAGATCATGGATCAAAACTATTTGATAACCCCTGCGATTAGAAAAAATCATACATTGGTTTTTAAAAAAATATCATTGTAGACAACAATTTTTTTAAACACACAGTCCAAGTGTTCAAATCCCTTCCCCTGCATCTTTTTATAAATTTTTATAAATAAAATTAGTTGCCTTTTAGAAAGTTATAAGTTTGAATACTACATTCTTTTATTGTGATGGGATGAAAAAAGACTTTGTTATTATATTTTTAGTAACTGTAACATTTCTATTACCTGTATTTAGTTTGTGTAACGCTGCTCCTGCACCACCTCCAGATGAATATGTTTTACAAAATACATATCAAGGTAGTTTGGACTTATCAAATAATGGACAAAATGAAGAAACAGTAATTGATTGGTTTTTAATTGGAAATGATTCAAAAGTTATTGGTAGTAGCGATACAGAACCAGAAGAGGGCGGAAACCCGGCAAAAGTGCATGGTGTGATATATTCTGAAAAACCTTATATTATCAGAAATAATGGTCAGACAAATTTAACGAATGTTACTGTTATCAGTTATTGGGACCATACTATATATGAGGTAGTACCAGTTTTAGAACCAAATGAAACATTTTCAATAAACAGGTATCCTCCTTTTGAAATTTTTTCCGAGCAGAGGGTTTATGCTAAATTCTATTCGGGCCCTGCTCCAGACCAAGGCACTATTGTAATTACTGTGATTAATTGGCATCTAATTCTTCTTTTTGTCTTTGTAATTTGTATGGCCTTGTTGTCAGTTACCTATTATAATAAAAGAGATAAGAATAAGCCAGATAATGCAGATATCTATTTTAGGGGATATATTATTGGTTTTTTAATTTTATTTATTCCGTTCTTAATTTCTGATTTAGTTATAAATAATACGGAAAGCAGTTTTCCTCTTGGTCCACATTATATTATAACTACAATATTATTTGGAATAATTGGATTTTTTAGCTATATACTCTATAAAACTAAGTTTAATAATTGAACTTTATAAAAAATAAACAAATCTAAGCATTTATTATATTAGACGGCCATTGAATAATTTTTAATCAACAGGAATTTTACCGGTAAAACTGTGATTGGCAGTAGGACTCTTTTTTTCTAGATAAGATATACTCTAAAAAAAACTA
>CAZQEU010000027.1:0-18571 GCA_964592335.1 uncultured Thermoplasmatales archaeon | reverse complement strand
GAATCTAAAGAGCAAAGGAATGCTCTTTCAATTTGAAATCTGCAAAAGTCTTGTTTATTTAAAGAAAAATATTTCTGTATTTTAAAAGCATCTAACTTCCTCCTATTGCAGGTTAGAACTTCGTATATAAATATTCTTTTCTTCTTCATAATTTCAATACAACTTGGTGCGTATATCTACCATTCTATTTATATTTTTATAGTGGGTGGAGGTCTTGACAATAGATACTTTTTAATATTGAAATAAAATTCTTTAATTTTTCTAAATTTATGATTGTTTTTTAGTATAATTTATATACCAATATTAAACTCTATATTATTAATATGGATATACTTCTTATACAGCCTAGTTACAAATCCCGATTAAGTTTTCTGGATAAACTAAAATTAAAGTTAATCTTTAATCCATATATAACATTGCAACAAATAGCAACTATAACTCCTGGAAAACACACAGTTTCGTTATTAGACGAAACCTTTCAGAAAATTGATTTTAATGAAAAATATGATTTAGTAGGGGTCACTTGTTGTACTCCATCTGCACCTAGAGCATATCAAATAGCTGATAAATTTCGCAGTAGAGGAATGAAAGTTGTTTTAGGCGGGTATCATCCTTCTGCTCTTCCAAAAGAAGCAAAACAGCATGCCGATAGTATTGTAATAGGAGAATCAGAGAACTCTTGGCCGCTTTTACTAAGCGATTTGGAAAAAAATCGATTATGCGCCTTCTATCATTCAAAAAAACCTGTTGATTTAAATTCTATTCCAAATTTAAAGAGGAATATTGGGGAACCTAAGTCTATACAAGCCCGAATAGAGGCATCGAGAGGTTGTCCATATCGCTGTGAATTTTGCTCAATTTCAAATAGCAGAATTGGTTGGCATGTTTTCCGAAAAAAATCGATAGACAAAATAGTTGGAGAGCTAAAAGCAATACCTCAAAAATTTATAACGTTCTCTGACTCTTCTTTGACAATAGATGTAAATTACACTAAAGCTCTTTTTAAAGAAATGAAACATCTAAATAAAAAATTTATTTGTTATGGCAATGTAGATGTCCTAAATAAAGACGAAGAGTTATTGAGATTAGCCAAAGCGGCTGGATGTCAGATGTTTAATGTCGGTTTTGAATCAGTTTCTCAGGAAGCGCTTAATAGTATTGGTAAAAACACAAATAAAATCGAAGAATATAGTTCAGCAGTCGAAAAAATAAAGGATCATAATATTGCTGTGATAGGTCAATTTATATTAGGATTTGATACTGACACCAAAGACATTTTTGATTTGACTATAAAAGCAATCCGTGATATTGGGGTCACCGTCCCATCTATTAACATTTTAACTCCATACCCTGGGACACCTTTTTTTGAGAGGCTAAACAGAGAAGGCAGGATACTTACGAAAGATTGGACAAAATATACATTATGTGATGTTGTTTTTCAACCAAAACAGATGTTGCCGGAGGAACTAAGTGATGGGTTTCATAAAGTAGTAAGGAAGTTTCATAGTATTTCAAATATGATAACACGAGATTTAAAAAGTATAAAATTAGGTTTTTACCCTTTATCTAATGTCATATCAGAAAATATCTATGAAAGAGGATGTTATACAAAAATATTTAGAAAAAAGTAATATAAAAAGTGTTATAAGATAAATGAATATTCTGCTAAGTGGATTATGGGAAAAGTATTAGTTACAGATGCTGAATTAAGACCATCACTTTCTGTAATTCGTTCTTTGGGGAAACGGGGCATAAAAATTACAGCGGCAAGTGAAAGAAAATCCGCGATGGGATTCTTCTCAAGATATACTGATAAAAGGATTATCTATCCAAACCCAAGATTAAATCCAGAATCTTTCTTGAAACATTTGTTAAATATTATTAAAAAAGACAAATATGATTTTATTATCTCTTCCCATGTTTATACTTACTTTTTAATAAGTAAATATGGAGATATTTTCTCTGATTTTGTCAAATTAACTCCCCCTGATTTTGAAACATTTTACAATGTATATGATAAAAAGAGATTAATACAACTCGCAATGAAAAATGGAGTTGATTGCCCTAAGACCTATTTTTCTAGTAGATTGGATGATATACTGTCAAATGTAGACAAGTATCCTGTAGTTATAAAACCCTCAAGAAGACATGCAGTTAAAATAAAGATATGCAACACCGCCTTAGAGTTGAAAGAAGGTTATAAAAATATGACTAATAGATATGGTCCATGTATCATACAAGAATTTATACCAAATGGTGGTGAGATAGGAGTTTATACATTATTTGATTTAAATTCAGAACCTGTTGCACTAACAGTTAAAAAGCGCATTAGGACTCGATATTCTTATGGTGGAGCAAGCACTCTTAGAGAAACAGTAAAAAATGAAGATTGCGTTAATATCGCTCTTAATCTTTTAAAAAAAATAAAATGGTCTGGATTAGCAATGGTTGAATTTAGAATTGATTCAAGAGATGGCAAACCTAAATTGATGGAAATAAATCCTCGTTTTTGGGGATCTTTGCAATTATCTATTTCATCAGGAGTTGACTTCCCTTATTTGTTATATCAACTTATGATGAAAGATAATGTGACGAGAAACTTAGGTTACAAAGAAGGCATAAAAGGTCAATGGCTACTTGGTGATATTATAAATATCAAAAATTTTCTTAAAAATTCAAACAAGTCTGATATCATAAAAAGTGCCTTTATGTCAGATATTCATTTTGATGTTGTTTCTTTAGCAGATCCATTACCTGGCATCATTTCAGTTGTTTTCCCTATAAAAAATCATGTTGATGAAGAGAATCGACAAGATAACCTTGATATAACTTTAAAGGATACTAATGAAAAAAACAATACTTAATAAAAAGATAAAACAGGAGAAAATATGAAGATACTACTTGTCTTTCCAAAACTAACTTATGCTAATAACAATAAGGGTAAAGAATTGTTGTACAAACTATTTGGGGAATCTTTATCATTATCTTTACCTCAAGTTGCAGGTTCTACACCAAGATCTCATGAAATAGAAATTATTGATGAAAATTATGAAAAAATTGATTTTGAGGGTAATTATGACCTGGTTGGAATCACCTCTTTTGTCATGTCGGCGCTTCGTGTATATGAAATAGCTGATGAGTTCAGAAATCGCGGTGTCACAGTTGTGATTGGTGGATGGCATGCATCAGCATTGCCAGATGAAGCAAAGCAACATGCTGATGCTGTTGTAATTGGTGAAGCTGAAATCAGTTGGCCAAAACTATTAGAAGATTTCGAGAAGAATCAATTAAAACCTTTTTATTCTTCAGAAGAAGCGATACCACAAGAATTAATCCCAGAGCCAAGAAGAGATCTGATAAAAAGAAAGATACGTGCTGATGGGCTGCTAATTAAAAGAGGGTGTCCAAATAAATGTGAATTTTGTACTATTTCAAGTCTTTATAGTAAAGGGGTTCGTCCTCTCGAGAACGTACTAAGAGAGATCAATAATATTCATTCAAAAGAGATATTCATTTATGATTCAAACTTAACATGGCATATGAATTACAATAGAAAACTTTTCAGTGAACTAAAAAAATTTAACAAGAGATGGCAAGCAAATGGAACAGTAAACATCCTTGGAAAAAATGAAGAATTACTTAAAATTACAAAAGAAATAGGGCTTTTTGCCTGGTTCATTGGATTTGAATCAGTTTCTCAAGGAAGCCTAGATAGTATTAATAAGAAGAATAATAAAGTCGAAGATTATAAAAAAGCGATTAAAAAAATTCATAGCTATGGAATGGTTATTATTGGATCTTTCATTTTTGGTTTTGATGGGGATAAACCTGATATTTTTGATAACACTTTAAATGCTGTAGATGAATGGGGGATTGAGATGGCTGAGTTTCATATATTAACACCATTTCCAGGTACTGCTTTATTCAATAGATTAAAAAAAGAGGATAGAATTTTAACTGAAGAATGGGATAAATATACATATGCAAACGTTGTTTTTGAACCTAAGAACATGTCTAGAGAACAACTATATGAAGGAACAAGAAGAGTTGCAAAAAATTTCTATTCTATCCCTAAGATAATTAAAAGAGTTTTTAAAACTTTAGAGAGAACAAAAAATATTCACCACTCTTTATACGTATTGCAAAGAAATTTTCGTTATAGGGAACGTTATAAGAACCAGTTTAAATTTTAAATAAAAAGACCATATAAAAATTAAAAGCAAAGAGGAAGTATATAAAAATGAATGTAATTATTTTAGGTGGAGGATCTGGAGATATTGGCCGAGATCTTACACGCATTTTATTAAAAGATAAGAAACAAGTAACATCTATAACCATTACCTCAAGAAATTTGAAAATTGCTCAGAAATTTAAGCAAGGTTTGGATGATCAGAGAGTCAAAACAAGACAAGTTGACGTAACTGTTCATCATGAATTACTTGATGCTATCAAAGGTCATGATTTGGTTATAAACACAGTTGGACCATTTTCTAAATATGCAATTCCTGTGATGAAAGCAGCGATTGAATCCAAAACTAATTATTTAGACATATGTGATGATATAGAACCAACTCTAGAAGCAATTCAATTAAATAAATTTGCAAAAGATGCAGGTATTTTTATAATACTAGGTATGGGATGGTTTCCTGGGATGTCAAACCTCCGAGCAATGGCATTATCAGAAGAAATGGATGAGGTAAAAGAAATAGTTACTGCTTGGGCTGCAGGAAGAAAATCACCTGAAGAATATCCTTCTCTTGGTCTTGGAGGCACTGAACATTTTTTTAAAGCACTCACCGGAAAAATAATAACATATAGAAATGGTCATAGAATAAGGATTCCTGCTTTTCAGAAAGGAATTAAAATCACATTTCCTGAACCACTTGGATCTTGCATATGCTATCAGATAGAGCACCCAGAAGTTGCTACTCTCCCATATTCGATACCTGGTGTAGAAACTGCTTCGAATCTAATGTATCTTTATCCTAAAAGCCGTAATAGATTCGTCCGTTTTTTTACAAGACTGGTTGACTTTAAAATTCTGTCGATACCACTTGTTACAAAAATTAATGCAATCATTGGAAAATCAAAAAAGAAGAGACATTTGCCATCGGTGATTGGTGATTATATCTGCTGTATTGGAACTAAAGATGGAAAAAGAGGACAGTTATGTTATAGTGCTGTTAATGAAAAATTGACAATAACTGAAGCCACTAGCCAACCATTAGCATGTGCAACACTTTATCTTTTATCTAAAGGGAAAACAAATCCTGGAGTACACCTTGCTGAAAACATATTTAAAATAGAAGATATACTTAAATATGGATCCAAATTAAATCTTTCCTTTGTTAAGAATGTTAATGAAGATACAAATTGGAGTGAGAAAATAGTTTCTATCAAAGATAGATAGATTTTTGTTACTAAATAGTCTACATTCATTTTTGATAAAAAGACCTGTAACTATTTGTTATGTATGCTATGCTATTTACTCTTGAAATCGATTGGTATTTTTTGTATTAAATATTTATGTTTACCTCTTTTAGTCCGTGGTATTTCATCCATAAACTCTATTTTTAAGTCAACATTTTTTCCTAGTTTTTCATAAAGCTCATTTTTAATATTTTCTGTATCTTCATCTTTATAAGTATCTGCTTTTACAATACGAAAAACAACTTCGCCTTTTTTCTCCTGATAAAACTGGAACTGTTTAACATTATCAAATACATCAGAATGCATATGCAATGCAACCGTAGGAATCAATCTGTTATCACCTGTTACAATAAATTCTTGCTTCCATCTACCCTCAATATTTTTCAATAATGGATAACTACGACCACAAGAACACTTCTCCTTTGTAAATATGCCCATGTCTCCTGTTTTATACCTTATCAAAGGAAACAAAAAATTTTCAATACTGGTGGCTACTATTTCTCCTTTCTCACCTTCCTTTCTGACAGGTTTTCCATCTCTATTAATTAATTCCATAATGCCGTACTGTGGGAAGAAATGATAATAATCACTTTTTTTGCAAGAACAAGCCAGCACAGCAGATTCAGCATGTCCATATGCTGTAAATACTCTACACTGAAAAACTTCCTCTAGTAATTCCCTTTGCCAATTATAGAGTGCTTCTCCCATACAGATTACAGTTTTGATTGATTTTATAGGCCCAATATTTTTCCTTTTCATAAATTTAGCAATTACTGTAATTGATGAAGGAAAGGTTGCAATGATTTTTGGCTTGAATTTTCTTATTTTTTTTATGTATTTGGGTAGATTCTCTTCACTCATATGAAAAGAGGATAGAATTAGATGTCTTCTAAAATAAAAATATTTCCAAAACTTCTTGTTATCATGAGATGAGATCATTGTATCTCTCAAAAAAACAGATTTGTTTGTAATATTACAGCCAATCTCTCTTAATATCATCTTGTTATATATTATATAATTTAAAGAAAAGATATTTTTTTCTACATATAACTTCAAAGGAGAGCCTGTTGTACCACCAGTTGTTATACGTCGAAATTTATATGCAGGATAATTTTTTGCTTTCAAATCATCTGCATTTCTTCTTATAATTTCTTTATCAAGAAAAGGGATTTTCTGTAAATCTCCTAAACTTTTTATATCTTCAGGTTTCAAACCCTGCTCATCAAATAGTTTTCTGTAGTATGGAACATGCCTATAAGAATGACTCAAAAGTTTATTCAATTGTTCTAACTGATATTTATTAATCTTCTCCTGGCCCCACCATTGTGATTCTTGTAAAAATCTATATTTTATTAGGAAATACTTATATAAAAAAATCGAAAGTAAAGAGACATAAATAATTGATTCACCCTCTAATGTTTTTTTATATATAAAATCAATTAATTTTTGGCTAAACTTTTGTTTTTGCTTCAATTTTATCACTTTCTCATTGGCTATAAATACAATTTTATATAACTATTCACTCACACAATTAATCTATACACAAACTGTTGAATTAAGATAATAAAAACAATTGTTTTATAAAAAAGTTTTCCCCCAATCTGCTTAAATATATATTAATATCTCCTTAAAACATATTTTAATAAAATACAAAACTTTTAAACGTAATATATGCATTAATAATTTTTACCTAGTTTTATCGAGTTGAACATATGGGTGGGGACCTTTCTAAAAACGTAGCGGTAAGCAAAGATATGCAAAAATATTTTTCAGATCTACAAAGAGAAATAGATAGCTGCTACAAAATCGCAGAAAAAGCACGAAAAAAAGGATTTGACCCAGAAACAAAAGTAGAAATACCTCAAGCAATGGATCTTGCAGCACGTGTCGAGCAATTAGTAGGGCCAAAAAACATAGCACCAAAAATAAGATCAGTTACTAAAAAAATCAAAAACAGAGAACTAGTAAGCCTTGACATTGCAAAATACATAGCCCGCAATGATAAAAAATACAAATTCAAAACACCCGAAGAAGCACTTGACCAATCAATACGAACAGGGCTTGCGATACTTACAGAAGGAGTCCTTGTAGCACCACTTGAAGGAATTGCAGATGTAAAACTAGGAACAAACAAAGACGGGTCAAACTATGTAGACCTTTATTTCTCAGGACCAATACGTTCAGCAGGTGGAACAGGCCAGGCAATGAGTGTACTTATTGCAGATGTAGTAAGACGAGAGATGAACATAGGAAAATACTTGCCAACAGATGGAGAAGTCGAACGCTACAAAGAAGAAATACCACTATACAAAAGAGCACAACACCTACAATACACACCAAGCGTGGATGAAATAGACAAAATCGTGAGAAACTGCCCGATATGTGTAAACGGTGAAGGAACCGAAAAAGAAGAAGTAACAGGATATCGTGACCTACCAAGAATCGAAACAAACCGACTGCGCGGGGGAGCATGCCTTGTAATCGCAGAAGGACTTTGTCTGAAAGCACCAAAACTTCAAAAACACGTTAAAAAACTCAAACTCAAAGGATGGGATTTCCTAGATATATTCATAAGCAAAAAAACAAAAGAAAACAAAGACAAAAAAGACACAGGTATACCAGAAATACCACCCTCAAAAAAATATATAGGCGAAGTAATAGCAGGAAGACCAGTATTCTCTCATCCAAGTAGAAAAGGTGGATTCAGACTAAGATACGGAAGAGCAAGAACCGCAGGGCTTGCATCAACTGCGGTAAACCCAATATCAATGCATATGATGGATGGCTTTATAGCAGTTGGAACACAACTAAAAACAGAAAGGCCAGGCAAAGGAACAATAGGAACACCATGCACTACAGTAGAAGGACCAATAGTGCTACTACAAAACGGAGATCTGGTACAAATACAAAACATGAAACAATTCAAAGAAAGCAACATAAAAAAAATAATAGACCTAGGTGAGATATTAATACCATTTGGTGAGTTTATTGAAAACAATGCACTCCTGCCCGATTCAAGTTACGTATATGAATGGTGGATACAAGACCTACAAAAACAACTAAAAATCTTGCCTGAAAAACAAACGTATATCAAAATTCAACAATCTGATGAGAAAACAAAAAATCTGATAAAAAAAGATTTTTCAAAAGAAATAGACCTTTCAAATCCAACCTGGGATGAAGCATTAAAAATTTCTGAAAAATACAAAGTACCATTACATCCTAACTACAATCTCTTCTGGCATGATTTAAAACCTGAAGAAATTCAAAAGCTATCAGAATACATCCTACAAAACGGCAAAATAAAAGATGAAAAACTAATAATTCCTTCAAATAAAGAAATAAAAAATATTTTATGTGAGTTAGGAGCACTTCACAAACAAGAAGAAGGACAAATGGTTCTTGGCAAATACAGCCAATCACTGATAAGATGCTGTGGGCTAGAAATAAAAGAAGGAAAAATAACAAAGACCTCTAGAACTAATATTTTTTCAAAAATAAATGAAAATACAAAACCTGTAGAACTTGTATCAAAGCTATCAGACTTAAAAATAATGCCCAAAGCACCATTCAGAATAGGAACCCGTATGGGCAGACCTGAGAAAGCCGCAGAGCGAAAAATGAAACCACCACCACATGTTCTATTTCCAATAGGAAACTATGGTGGAAACCAAAGACTAGTTCGAAACGCAGCAGATCAAGGAAAAATAGAAGTCGAAGTAGGAATCAGGATATGTACAAAATGTGGTAAAAAAACACATAGACTATTCTGCGACTGCAAAGGACACACAGAAATTGGAAACGGAAGAATTGAAACCGCTGAAATAGACCTAAAAAAAGAATTAACCTATGCTCAAAAAAACATAAAAGAAAGAGTACTGCCTGAGACAATCAAAGCAGTAATCGGAACAATCTCAAAACACAAAACACCAGAGCCACTAGAAAAAGGGATACTCAGAGCAAAAAACAATGTTTATGTTTTCAAAGATGGAACAGCTCGTTTTGATATGACAGATGCACCAATCACCCATTTCAAACCAAAAGAAATAGGAGTCACTGTAGAAAGACTCAACAAACTAGGTTATACAAAGGATCATATTGGAAATGATTTGGTAGATAATAGTCAGATATGTGAAATTAAGATACAAGATGTAATAATCTCAAAATCATGTGCAGAATACTTTGCACATATCGCAAATTTTATAGATGAACTGCTTGTAAAATTCTATGGGCTTGAAAGATTTTATAAAATAAGAAAACTTGAAAACTTGATAGGACATTTAACAGTAGGACTTGCACCGCATACAAGTGGGGGCTCTTTATCACGCATAATTGGTTTTACAGATGCACAAGTCTGTTATGCACATCCCTTCTATCATGCCGCAAAAAGAAGAAACTGTTTTGATTTTAATCAAAGAGTATTTCTTTATGATAAACAAAAAGATGTGTTTGTTAACAATAAAATAGGGAGAATTGTTGAAGATAAATGGAAGGAAAAAGATTCGAAATTAATAGATTCTTATGGTACAAAAAAGATAAATACAAATCATTTAGATGATATTTATGCTTATAACCTTTCTAAAAAGACGGGCAAATTAGAAAAAAGAAAAGTTAAATGTTTCATTAAAGGAAAAACAAATGAATGGATTTATATAAAAACCTCAACCAATAGAGAGTTAAAAGTAACACCTGATCATAATATTTTAACTATCAATAATGGAAAATGGCAAATAAAAAAAGCAAAAGAACTTGAAAATGGAGATAGGGTTCCTTTATCAACTAATAATCCAAATGAAACTTTTATTACATTTGTAAATCTGGCTGAATCTCTTTCAAATTTAGATGATGACATTATTAAAAACATTAAGCTTAGAAATTCTAAAGATTTTTTTAAAAATCTTGTTAAAAACATAGGTCGAGATGAAGTAATCAGAATATGTGATATCAAGGGATCTTTGAAAAAATCCTTAAGTGGTTGGTATAAAAGTGTTCCTTTACTTCATTTTAAGAAATTATGTAAAAATAAAACAGTTAGTTTTGAAGATTTACCAGCTAGTACTTTATTAGGATTTAGAAGAGATCGGGTTAATATCCCCATATATTTAAAAAATATTGTATCTCTTTTTTGGATTCTTGGAATATATTGTGCGGAAGGATGGGCAAGATCAAATTTTTCTTCCTATCATGTTTCATTTAGAGTCGGTGATTTAGAAATTAGAAATAGAATAAAATCTGAAATGAAAAAATTGTTTGATTTAAATCCATATGAAAAAGATTCAAAACTTACTTATTCCTCTAGATTACTTTATGTACTTTTTACAAATATTTGGAATGTAGGTTCAGGCGCATATGGAAAAAAAGTCCCAGAACTTGTTTACCATGGTAAACCTGAAGCAATTAGAAATTTTATCTCTGGTTATTTTGATGGAGACGGGTCAATTAGTTTAAATCCAGATCGTATAACTTTTTATTCAGTTTCTCAAGAATTAATTGAAGGAGTTGCTAATCTTTTACTTAGATCCAATATATTTGCTAGATATCATAGAACCAAGAAACGAAAACCTGGAAAAACTGTTTTAGAAAACTATCGTAGATTAAAAAAAGAACCAGTGACTCATCAATTATATCATCTTATTCTAGCGGGTGAGGATAAGTATAGATTTGCAGAATATGTTAAGCCTGTTTCGATTAAGAAGAGAAAACGCTCTGAGAAAATGTTTAAGATTAAACCATCTACAGCTTCCCGGTTGATATATTATAAAGGAATAAATTATCCTGCTGTGTCATATTCCGATTATACATTTGATATAATCAAAGATATAAAACTGGAAAAAGTAAAAAATGAACCAACTTATTGTTTGGATATTGAAGGAGATTCGTTAACTGATAAAGCAGTATTGTGGCATAATCAACTTGTTCAAATTAGATGTGATGGCGATGAGGATGCACTAATGCTTCTCATGGATGCGCTTTTGAATTTTTCACACTCATACATTCCAGATAAACGTGGTGGACAGATGGATCTGCCGCTTGTTCTTACAACTCGGCTTGATCCCTCTGAGATTGATAAAGAAGCACATAATGTAGATACACATTATAGATATCCTCTAAAGCTTTATGAAGCAACTCTCAAACATGAGCATTCTAAGGAGCTTGAGCCAATAATGGGTTTAGTATCATCAAGGCTTGGTACCAATCTTCAATATGAGCAATTTGGTTTTACTCATGATACAGATGATATATCAGCAGGACCTGTACAATCTAGTTACAAGTCTTTGAAGACTATGATGGATAAGATGAATGCACAGCTTAATCTTGCGGCAAAGATACGTGCCGTTGATGAAGCAGATGTAGCATATAAGGTAATAGAGCGTCATTTCTTGCCTGATATGCTTGGTAATCTTCGAGCTTTTAGTAAACAATCAGTTCGTTGTCCTAGTTGTAACATTGTTTACAGACGGCCTCCTCTTCAAGGGGTATGTATGAAATGTCAGGGTAAACTAACGCTCACGGTTCATGAAAAATCTGTTAAAAAATATCTTGATATTTCAAAAACAGTTGCTAAGAAATATAATATTTCTCCTTATGCTCGTCAGAGAATAGTTTTGGTTGAAAAATCAATTGACTCTCTTTTTACAAGTGATAAGGTAAAAACCACTAAACTTGATGATTTCTTTTAAAAAAATAGTTGTTTTAAGCATAACTTTCAAATATTATTGTAATCATATGCCTTGATTAGTAAGGAGTTTATATCTATGGTTGAAAATATGATTCGTCAGACTAGTAAGAAAAAATGGTACCAGATGTCTGTTTATCTGAATATCGTATTGTTTTTCATCGTTGCACTGTTTACTTATTTACTGGTTAAAGACTCGATAGATTATGGGAGATTCGGTGGCGACTACTGGATGTATGTAACAAGAGATGTAGCCTTTATGGCCATTGCAGTAGCTCTTATATTCTTTCAGTTCTTTAGAAATCTATTTGTGATTATTAAAAGATCACTGTAAAAAATATTTGTTTGGCGATAGGTGTGGAATAGACTGGGGAGGTAGGCGTTCCCTATTATCAGAAATCGTCTTCATGCTGAGGTTGAGGCCAAGAGGCGATGCGTCGAGCATTTATTGATCCATTTGCCGACAATGAGACCTTGTCCTTTGGGATCAGAGGTGATGAACCCATATAGCTGGAGGGTTATATGATCATCTTCACTGTGGAAATCGGGTTAGGCACGGAAGTGAGCAGCCTTACCATAGACTGCTGATGCTCGAAGGGTTAACGGGGTCGAGAAGGTATTTGGGTAGTCAATAGATGCCACGTGCACCCACTCGCGGTGTTTTCACACCCGCTAAAAAACCACATTTCTTTCAATTTTTTAAAAATATTGACTTTATCTATAATATAATTGTGCCGAGAATATCTGGTTTTTTATACGTTCCTAAACTTAATGCCGTTTAGTATATATAGAATAAACTTATTGGTAAAAGATATGAGAATAGTCCTATGTTTTCCTCCAATATCAAACCAAATATTTTTACAAATATTAAGAAGAGGTATTACTTCTCCTCCGTTAGGTTTAGCTTATTTGGCATCATCACTTGAGGAAGCAGGTCATAATGTAAAGATTATAGACTCATTGGCAATGAACTACAACCAGGGGGATATTTATAATCAGATAAAAAGTTTTGAGCCAGATGTAGTTGGTGTTTCTTCTTCTACTCAGGCAGTATATGATTCTTTGAAAATATTAAAGAATGTTAAAGAAAACCTACCTGGTTGTCTTACTTTATTAGGTGGACCTCATCCAACAGCTTTGGCAAAAGAACTCTTATTAGAATGTCCTTATGTTGATGTTGTTATTAAAGGTGAAGGTGAAAAAACTTTTGTAGAATTATTAGAAAAAAAGAAAAAGATAAAATACTCTGAAGTAAAGGGCATTGTTTATAGATGTGGTGATCGGATTGTTGATAATGGGCCTAGGGTTAGAATTAAAAATCTTGACGATCTTCCTTTACCAGCATACCATCTTTTACCAATGGAAAAATATTTAGCAAAAATTAAGGGTGATGCTCTAGATAAAAAAAATATAAGTATACAACTTTCAGGAAATATTTTAACTTCTAGAGGTTGCCCGTATAATTGCTCTTTCTGTTCATCACGCGTGATATGGGGCAACAACATAATTATGAGAAAACCCGAAAAAGTTGTAGAAGAACTAAAATTTTTAGTGGATAAATATAAAAGAAAATACATTGAATTTTCAGATGAATTTTTTACAATAAATAAAGAGAGGGTTAAGCGAATAGGTGAATTAATAAAAAAAGAAAAGATTGATATAGGATATTCTTGTAATTCACGTGTTAATTTATTTAATAAAGAAATTGCTCATTCTTTAAAAAATTCAGGTTGTCAATCAGTTTTTTTTGGTTTTGAATCGGGTGTTCAAAAGATTCTAGATTTTTTATGTAAAGGGTTTAAAGTTGAAGATTCTTTTAAGGCAGTTAAAAACGCTAAAGCTTATGGTTTGAAGGTTAATGGACACTTTATAATTGGCGTACCTGGTGAGACTAGAGATATGATTAATAAAACTATTGATTTTGCTTTAAAACTTGATTTAGGTCGGAGTAACTTTTCTTTTCTCACTCCTTATCCGGGTACAAAAATTTATGAATTTGCAGAGAGAAATAGTCTTTTGAGAACCAAAAATTGGCTTAAATATAATCTATACAATATAGTTTTACATACACCTGGAATTAAACCTTTTGAATTAAAGCTATATTATTACAAAGCTCTTTTTTCCACTGGATTTAAAAAAGATTTTTTAAAAAGTTCTTGAGTTTTATATATTTGATGTAAACTTTTATCATACTCAACTTATCTTTTTAAATATGGATTTTGATTGTTTAAATGAAAATCAAACAAGATCTTTTTATTTTAAAATAACACAATATTTTACAAAACAAATTTTTTACTAAAATCATATTCAATAAATTTACTTTTGCATGGAGAGCCATGAGTTAAATATACTAATTTTTTTTCTGGATTTATAATGTATGAACAACAAGTAAATATTGCTCTGTCTCTATCTGGATGTTTACACAACCCATCATCTTTTTCTTTTCCGTGGTCACTTGCAATTTTTTTACAAGTTTCAATATCTATGTTGCCATAATGCATCTTAAGAAGTTCTTTAGCTCTATTTGCATTTAATATTGAATAATAACATTCGCTAGGTATATATGCTCCAGTCTTTCTACCATCTAGCCATTGGTGATGACGAGCATGCCAAATTATTCCTTCTTTTTCACCGGTAATTTCAGTTGAATCTCTAAAAACAGTAGCAATTGAATCTGGTCCATTTTCTATTGATAATATATCTCCTTTTTTATCACACCACATTGTTGATTGTAAAAGTTGATCTCCTACTTTGCCATAACCAATTTTTGTGTTATTCCATAGTTCTGAAACTTCATTTACTGTTTTACATTTCTTCATCGTATCGCTGATAAGTATATTGATATACACTCCTTTTCTTCTCATATCTCTATTATATCTTTTTTTATTGCATATTGTTGCTGTTTGACCATGTCCTAATCCTTCTTGGTTTATTATAGGCGTTTCTAGAAGAACAGGTATTCCAAAATAAATATATTTCAGTGAGTTATAGCTTGCATTCATCCATAGTTTATAAGTAAATAATCGAACTAAAATTGTAAGTAAAAGCCCCCCATCTAAATTTTGTATTAAAAAAGCATTATGATGTTTAGTAGCTTTTCCTGTGGCAAGCATATTTGTGCAATTGCTACCAAATAAAACGAGAAAGAGTTTATGTAAATAAATCAGACGCTCTATTTTTATATTTGTAGCATCAGATAATCCTTCAAATTCATAATACTTTTGATTACTAGATAAATCATAATTTTTCTTGTCTAAATATCTCTCTAATATTTTATGATTTAGCATATCATTTTTCAAGATATCTATAATCTTGCTTAATAAGTTATATTCTAATTTGAAATATTTACCGACTTTGTAGCCATATTCATGTCTTGACTTGGATTTGATTACAACGATTTGTTTTTTTTTATTTAGAAAAAAATTCTTAAATGTTACATTGTTTTCTCCATAATTAATTTTGTAATTTGGATAACTATTTTCTTTAATTCCCAAACCTTTGTATAAAAAATTATACATTAAAGGACATTCCATCAATGTATCCTAATAAAAGTAATAAATAAAAATTTATCTGTATGTGAATTGGAGAAAATTATTTAAAACTAGTATCAGTTTTTGTTATACTGATATTGATGATTTAAATATGTTAAAAACCAGGCGAAAAGAAGATTACATACAAATTTATGAACCTTTTAGAAATATAAAGTATAACTTGTCAAAGACGTCATGGGAAATGATTAAGTTAGTTAAAAAATATGGTGTTGATGGTTCAATTCCTAAAATAATGAAACTTTTTGGTATAGATGAGAAAAATGCTAGAGAAGACGTTAAAACTATACTCGATAATCTTGAAAAACTAAGTATGAGAATAGAGGATATTCCTTCAAGATTTTCCAATAAAAAGTATGCTCCACGGACAGTAAATTTTGATATTACTGCAAGATGTAATCAAAATTGTATTTACTGTTATGCTACTGATAGATTAGATCAAAGTAGAGAATTAACAATTGGGCAGATTAAAAAATTATTTTACAATCTGTACAGTCTTGATACTTGGGAAATCATGCTAAGCGGTGGTGAAGTTTTTCTTAGAAAAGACATATTTGAGATATTAAAAATTCTTGAAAGATATGAGATAGTTGTATCGATACTTACAAATGCCACTCTTATAACTAAATCTGTAGCAAAAAAACTTTCTACCTTTAAAAATATTAAAACTATACGAATCAGTTTAGATAGTTGTATTCCTGAGAATCATGATTTTAACCGCGGAAAAAAAGGGGCGTATAAAAAGACTTTAGAAGGTATAAATAATCTTATTAAAGAGAGGATAGTCCCACATATAGAGATGGTAGTAACAAATGCAAACAAAAATGATCTTGAACAGACTATGAGTTTTTTATGTAAATTAGGTATTAAAAAAGTTACAATAGGTCCTACACTAACTAATACAGGTAGAGGATTGATTAATAAAAAAATATTATTATTTGACAAAGACGTATTGGAGAATCTATCGAAAAAACTTTTAGATTTAAAGGATACATATAAAGACTCGATGTATATTGAACTTACACGTGAGTTTTTTGTTTATTCAAATAAAAAGCTTTTTTCTAAAAAAGAGATTAAATGTGGTGTCGGTAAATCAATTATTTATATTTCTCCAGATGGTTTGGTATATCCTTGTATTTTTTCAGTAAATTCAGAATCGTATCTTGGGGATATAAAAAAAGATTCTATAAAGAAAATATGGGGGAAGTCTTCTCTTTTAAGAAAATATAGGGGGCTTGATATAGCAGATATTGAAAAATGTACGAAATGTGATTTAAAAGATATCTATAATATGCTAAAAGAGTAATATCGTTGATAATTTTGTTCTTATTTTCATGTTTTTTATTGCAATAAACTTAGTTTATAAGCAACTATCTCATTCTTTTTATCAAATTGTAGTATTATCTAAAATTATGAGAAAATATAAATAAAAAAATTAATTTAGGTATTAAGAGACAGTTTAGGGCTGAAGATGAATAATTTAAATGAAAAACCACTTATTGGTTTTTTTCCACTGTTTGTTAATCTTGCTGAAACAGGTCGTGCTTTAGCTATTGCTAAGCGCTATGTAGAGATAGGTGGCAAAGCAATTTTTATTAGCCATGGTGGAAAATATGAATATTTGGCCAAAGACCTTGGTTTTAAAATAATTAGGGTTAACCCTATACATTCTGATGATTTTGTTGATCGTGCATGGAAGCGTTCAGGATTTGGAATAAGTAAAAATCCTTTAACAAATAAAGTACTGGTCGAACATGTAGAAGAAGAGTTTTCTGCATATAGAAATACCGGTGTAAAACTAATCGTATCTACTAATAGTCTTGCTTGTGGTATTTCAGCTAGGGTTGCAGGTATTCCTTTGATTAATATAACTCCAAAAGTTATTTTACATTTTAATCAATATCCTGACAAAGCGGAGTTTCTTTTCACTCGTTTTATCCCTGAAAGATTAAAGTTGAAAGTTTTTAATTGGTATGTATCTGCAACTGAAGGTAAAATGAACATAAAAACTATATTAGAAACTGCTAAAAAATACAACGTCTCTGACATTAAAAGAGAGATTGATATATTTAGAGGTGATTATACATTTTATACAAATTTTGTTGATTTTTTAGGAATGGATAAATCAGATATTTTACCAAATGAATATTATGTTGGGATTATTTTCTTTGATGAAATCTTAGCTAGATATAATAAAGAGCAAATCGATGATCAAAAAGAAATTGAAGAGCACTTAAAAAAGCCAGGTAGATCTATTCTTTTAACTCTTGGTAGTTCTGGTACAAAAGATATTTTTCTTAAAATTTTAAATTCTTTGAATGAGACAGGTTATAATGTCATAGCTATACATGCTTCAATATTGGAGGAAAAGGATTTACCTAAGTTAAATGATAATATGCTAATTAAAAAATTTGTGCCCTCAATTAGAAAATTACATAGAAAAGTAGATTTGTCGATTATTCATGGTGGTCAGGGTACTGTTTACTCAGCAGCTTATGCAGGTAAACCAGTTATTGGTTATCCAATGCAGTCTGAACAGCATTTAAATCTAGAACAGCTTGTTAAGCGGGGTACAGCTTTTATAAAATCAGTTAGGTATTTTAATGAAAAGAGTTTGTTAAAATCAGTCGAGGATATTTTTGATAATTATGATTATTTTTTAGAGAATGCTCAAAATCTTGCTAAAAAATTACCGGATTCAAATGGTGTTGAAAAATCGATAAAACTGATTCTTAAAATCTTAGAAAAAGAAGGATTAACATAGGTGCTAAGAGCCAATTATCTAGTATATTTTGTCTAATAGTTCTGTATTGTTTTTTTGTTCTAAATTTTCTATATTGTGTTTAAAGTAACATTTTTTAAATTAGGGGATTAAAGATTTCGGGTTCTAGTATATAAAACCCATACATTTTTTACA
>CAZQEU010000026.1:13243-18851 GCA_964592335.1 uncultured Thermoplasmatales archaeon | reverse complement strand
CCTAACATTCCACTTACATAGACATACACTGTAGCAGCTATAGCAACTGTGATTGCTACCATGAGAATAACACCAATAACAGCTGAAACTGCCTCACCATCTTCTATAAATTTTCTATTTGCTTTCATTTCCCATTCTCTCCTAGCTTAATTAAGCTTTTTCTATTTGTAGATATCATAAATGGTATAAAAACTTTTTGAATTTTAAGCCCTACGAGCCAATTCCACCCTATAACCGATCACCAATTATGACATCCACTCAGGGTAATGTTTAACATTATTGCTACTTAAAGCTTTCCAGGTAAAATAACAAAAAGAGATACTTTCAAACTCCTAAACAATAGTAACTCCTTTCCAAATGCCAATGCCTCGCACAAACCATCCACAACTTACTTCTGAACCCAACTAACAATAACTCTGTCCAAAACTCACGCCACCCAACAGATATAAATCATCCTTTCAACACTGTTCAAAAAATGCGTCCTAAAAGCTTATCATATTTAAACCTGCGTTCAAAACTTGCGTCACAACTTTTGTCCAATCCTTATGTTGAAGTATAAACTAATTTCATTATCTCTCCAGCCCAATCCTTATATTGAGTTATAAATTAATTCCACCACCTCTTTTGCCCAATCCTTGTATCACATCGCCCACTAATCTCACCAGATCAACACATATTTTGTCCAATAATTAATGCTGCGTTTTACATTACAATCATACATACTTAAAGATATTAAAACTCTTCAATAACTCTGTTGTATATTTTTTTTAATCTCTCATCTCTTATCTTAGCCCTAAACTTCATAAAATCTTTTTTCATTTGATCTCTTGAACAAACGGGCCCTAAATCTTCATCTATTTTAACGGATTTAAAGTTTTTTTCATTTCCCTTATGGATATAAATAGTGTTTACATCAAGTGAGATATAGTAATCAGCAAGAGTTGCAGAACGATATGAACTTTTTTCTTTTAATGAAGAAATTCTTTCAGATATCCTTATAGTCTTAGTCTTTTCAACTGATATGATTTCAAGAATCTTTGTAGCACTCCATTCCAACCCGTAATGCCTTGCAGCAGTACTAAGCGCCCAATACCATTTGTTCCTTCCATAATACGTATTAAACAGAGAAGTGAAGAAATCAGTTTTATTTTCAATGAAATGGCCTTTTCTTTCAAGAGTCGTTGGAATGTAATAGATTCCTTTGAAAAAGGTTGGAATTATATAAAGTGATGAAAGAGCTTTTTGAAATGAATACTTTTTTTGAATATCTTTTGATTTTACAAAAACTCCGCTTGAAAATATATTAACAAAATCCTGATAACCAGTCATATATCCAACTCCTAAATTCAATAAATTTTTCATAGGGCAGCTCATCAATCTGTTTTTTTGTTTGAAAGAAAAGTAAATCTTTTTTCTCTGTGTTTTTAATTTCAGATAATCGTTCATCATACTTCTTTTCGATGATTTCACACTCTTGCTCTGGAAATTCAAGTGTACAATCTGTCTCTTTTTTAATTATATAAAGATCAACCAAATCACGTGGATCATAAAAACTTCTACACAAAAGGGCGTTTGTTTTCATATTTGTAATTGTTTGTATATCAAATAATAAAACTTCAGCCTGATTAACAGTTTTTTTTTCAATTTCTTTATATAACGTCCCGTTGTTGAACACGTCTATTTTTATATTAGGGCCAATAAATAACGTATGCTTATCTTTTGATTTTATCTTAAATCCTTTTTTTCTTAGTTTTTCAGCCAATTTGTTCGCCATTTTTTCTTCATGACTGGTGCCAATACTATTTGCATTGGTATCATACAAATCAATATCTTCAGATGCACGGTATTCATCAAAGATTGCTAGGTTTAACGCAGTTCCACCTACAAAAACTAAATCTAGCATATATGCTTCTTCAATTACATATACCCAGTTTCGTTTAATCCATGCCCATTTATCAAAAACCGACATACATTCCTATAAGATTAAACTATTTTTAATCTTTTCGGTTTGTCATTTGAGTATATATTATTCAATTTGGAATTTAAAATAAATAAAAAAACAAAGAAAACAAAAACTTCCAACCCCGTCCAAAACTTGCGTCACACCTTTTGTCCAATCCTCTTGTTGCATTATAAATTACTCCCAAAACAACTTTTATCCAATACTTATATTACGTTATAAATTACTTCCACCAATTATTGAGATCATATAATTTAAAGCATAAGCCCGCCAAAAATAAGCCTTTGAAATAAAAACAACTATATCACTACTAGAAACCTAGAAACCATATTTTTTATGAGCCTCATCAATTGGAAGAATCTCCGCAACACGTACTTGTTTTTTTTCCTCTAATATTGAATAAAAAACTGTCCAGGTTCTACCTATATGCATGCGGTAACGCATTTTCCCGGAAACAGGCAATTTTTCCTTATCGCCAATTCCTTTACCAGGATATGGATTTTCTTCTAATTTTTTAAGATTTTTTATAAGTATATTGGATGTCTTTTTATCAATGAGAGAAATAATCTCTTGCACTTCGTGTGTTACAAAAACCTTATATGTCATCTAATGCCACTAAATCTTCTTCTTTTTTATTCTCGGCTTTTTCCATTTTTTTCATAAGAGTCATCCTATGATACATCTTTAACATCTTCCTAAGCAGGCTATCATATGTTTCACCTGCTTCTTTTGTCTTTCCAAGTTCTTTCCAAACAGCTTCAGATACTGGAATATGTTTTGTCATTGTCATATTAAGTATCTATATTATTTATACTATTTAACATTTTTTCAATAGTTAAACTATTTTAAACAAACCTTGTTTGCACGAAATTCATAATAAGACTCCTTATCAAACCAAGCACAACGAATGCTACTCAAAGGCAACTTAGCCCTATAAGAAAGAGCAAGAGCATAATGATAAAGCTGACTTGCAGCATTTTTATCCTTTGAAGCATTCGGTTTGTAATCAAGTATATAGACCAGGTTATTTCTCACTTGTATCATATCAATATGACCCGTTATTCCTGCATCAATTTTTTTATCCCAGTACCAAACAGGAACTTCACATGCTACTGTTGCAGCATCATTTATTATCATAAATTTTTCAACGATTTTATGCCGTTGTATATTCTTCCTAGCAGCATTTACTGCAAACCCGGCCATTTTACAAGCTAGATTCACCTGTTTTTTTGCTTCAACTTTTACAGCAAAAGCCGGCTTTGAACAGCGCAGTCCAACTTTAAAAAATACATCAGGACATCCTTTTTCAAAATCAGTTATATATCTAGCCAGTCCTAAAAAATTATTTCTTACAAGAGTATCAAGTTTATACTTGTGATACATAAAAAAATAATCAAGGTTTTCATGCTCAAATTGTTTGGTGAATAAAACATTTTGATAATCAGCAGAGTCCACAAAATTTTTTCTCATACAAGCAATTGGACAAAAATTCTTATATTCATGTATCCAACAATGAATAGCGCTTTTACTTGTTTTAACCTTGTATTTTGCATTGACCTTTTTACTGCTCTGGCAAAATGAATTTCCAAGATTGTAACAGTTAAGCGCATGAATGATAACCCCCGGATTATAGATTTTATTTTTCAGAGTTTGATCTGTAAATCGTTTATTGCAGTCTTTACAACAATAAAGAAACCTAATCCTAAACTTTCCTTTTCTTTGCCCTCTTTTGACAGTATTTTTACTATTGCAATCAGGGCATCTAATGTTTGCAATGTTTACAGCATCTATATGCCTTCACCTACTTTTTGTGTTTAGCTATCCAGTATTAAACAAACAGAGACTTTTTTACAGATTCTTTTTTCTACATATGCTTTTTTTAAGAGATTGATAGACTTACCAAAAAAAAGTGTATTTTAAAGGATTAATATTTTATGTGTCAATTTGCACCAAAAATTTTGTAAAATCTGACAGATATAATTTTAGCATATTCCAAATTATATAATTTTATAAAAATTAATACTTTCAATGACCTCCAATCACAGTTTATAATGGATAAAAGCAATTTTTAATCAGTAGTTATGGAAAAATATATAATCTATGTAAGACATATCTTACCATGTGATATCATGGATGTGGCTATAACAAAGATGAGTTCAAAGGGTCAAATCGTAATTCCAAGCAATTTAAGAAAGGACATATCAGTTGGAGATGAGTTTATTATAATAAAAGAAAAAAACAAATTTATTTTAAAAAAAATCGTTGATCTTGCAAAAGACCTCAGACATGAGATAGAATTTGCTCAAAGGGTTGAAAAAGCATGGGATTCCTATGAAAAAGGAAAATTTAAATCCAAATCTGCTAAAGAATTCTTAGAGGAACTCGATAAATGTTAAAGGTTGAATATTCAGATGATCTATTAAAAACAATATCAAAAATTAAGGATGCAGGCATAAAGGAAAATGTTAAAAAACAAATTAAGAAAATAGTTAACAAACCTAAAATAGGAAAACCAATGAAATATGCAAGGAAAGGTAGTAGAGAAGTATATATTGGGTCATACCGCTTAGCCTACGTCTATATCAAAGATAAAAACAAACTAATTTTATTAGATTTATACCACAAAGATAAACAATAATAGAAAAATTGTACGAAATGTAAAGACAAAAGCACATAATCTGTTATATTAAAAATAAAATCAGACTAATAGAAAATTTTATTAAATTAATACCTGCTTACATAATTGTAATAATTTGGGATGCCACAAAAAATTTTGTTGTAGAGCATCTACTAAATCCTGAGGAGATTTGGTAAGAATGCAAAATATAAAAAGGGATGGGAAAACAAAGCAAGTAATAGCAGATCCAGAAATAATTCTTGCAACTGAAATGGGAATTCTTACAGCACTTAAAAAAATAAGATTTAATCCAAAGCCTTTTACAAAAAAAGAAAACACAATTAATCCAAATCAGACAAAACTAGTAGATTTTCACATGGAAATTTCAAAAAAAATAGATGAAGTAATAGCAAAAAACGAACAAGAAAACAAAACTGAAGAGATAGTAGAACCAAGAACAACATGGACAAAAACGCCACAAACACCAATTTTTAAAACAGAACTGGAAACAGAAATGCCAACAATAGACAACGAACTATTCGAACTAGAAATGCCAACAAATAGCATAATAGGAAAAGAACTAGCACCAGAACCAAATATACAGAGCCAACCGGTATTTGTAGGACCTATGCAAACACAGAACACAACAATATTTGCAGTAGGAGATCACAGTGAAGACAAACTAATAACAACACTTGGAAGAATTAGAGTAAACAAAGAAAAAATAAACTCTAACAAAAAAGCCAAAGCAAAGAAAAAGACCAATAAAACAAAAGCTAAAACTTCCAATGCAAGTACAAAAAAAGCTCCAAGTAAAAACAAAGCAAAAAAAGAAATTGTAACAAAGAAGGCGAAAACAGAAAACAACAAAGAAAAAGAAAAAATAAAAGAAGCAAAACAGAAAAAACGAGAAAAAGACAAGAAATTAAAAGCAAAACAAGAGATAAAACTTGCAAAACAAAAAGCAAAAGAAAAGAAAAAACAAGAGAGATTAAAGCAAATGGAACAAAGAAGGCTAGAAAAAGAAAAAC
>CAZQEU010000026.1:0-13143 GCA_964592335.1 uncultured Thermoplasmatales archaeon | reverse complement strand
GAAAAAGAAAAACTTAAAGCAATAAAAGCAAAAGAACGAGAAAAACAAAAGAAAAAAGAATTAAAAGAAAAATCCAAAGGAGAAAAAACAAGCATATTAAGTTTTTCAACAAAAAAACCAAAAGAAAAAACCATTAAAAAAGAAATAAAAACAACTGAAAAGAAAGTTAAAACAAAGGTCGAGCTACCCGAAGACGACCTAGTAAAAGCCTTTGAGATAATAGATGACCTTTTAGGAAAACTACCCGATGAAACAATAGAAGAATTTGCTCAATCAGATGATTTTGAAATTTATGAAAAAGTAGTAGGCAAGTACAAAAAAAAGTGATAAGTTATGGGACTCCTTGAACAAGCGCAACTTAAAAAACAAGAGCTAGAAAAAGAAACAAAAAAAACTAGTTCAAATACCAAATCGCAAGGACTTTTAGAAGTAGTACATGAAAAAAAGATAGAAAAACAGTATAAGAAAAAAGAAACAACCGAAAAGAAAAAACCAAAAGGCTTACTGCTTAAAAAACCAAAGAAAACAAAAAAACCTGAGAAAAAAGAAGAAAAAAAGACAAAAGAAAGAAAACACGAAGTCACAAGAAAATCAACAGATAAAAAAGAAATCATAGAAGAGAAAAAAGGATTCGGCTGGAAAGGAATGGGAACCAGACGAATAATCCTTGACAAAGAGTCAAAAGAGTATATCTATGAAGTAGATGAACCAGTTCTAACAGAACATGAAAAAGAAGTAAAAAAAGAGCTGACCCGCCTTTTTAAAATGCTTGCAGATGTAAACATAGAAGAAGTAGAACCAGAGAAAAAAGCAAAATTTTTAGAAGAAACACTCGAGCAAATAATAAAGGATAATAGCATAAAATTCTTGGAAAAGACAAGAGAGAACTCGGAAAAAAGAAAATTTCCAATGAGTTTTGCAAGAAACAAAAATATAAAAGAAGAAGAAATAGAAGCAGAACCTGTTAAAACAAAAGAAGAACTAGAAAAAGAAGCAGAAGAATCAAAAAACAAGATATTTTACAGCTTATTTCAGGATTTTCTAGGTTTTGGAAAAATAGACATAATCATGAAAGACGAAGGAATCGAGGATGTATCCTGCGATGGACACCACGTTCCCATATTTATTTACCATAAAAAATATGATGCAATCTCAACCAATGTATGGTTCGATGATGAATGGCAGCTAAACTCTTTTGTAATACGACTTGCACAGGTCTGTGGTAAACAAATCAGCATTTATTCACCAATAGTTGATGGAAAACTACCAGATGGCTCACGTCTGCAGTGTACACTTGCAAGAACTGTAACACGCGGCTCAACATTTACAATTCGTAAATTCAAAGAAAACCCTCTAACGCCAATAGATCTGATCGGTTTTGAATCAATATCAGTTGATATGGCCGCATACTTCTGGATGGCCATAGAAAAAGGAGCATCAATACTATTCTGCGGAGGTACCGCATCAGGAAAAACCACAGCGCTTAACGCACTGTCATTATTTATTCCCTCACAACACAAGATTGTTACAATCGAAGATACAAGAGAAGTAAACTTGCCACATAAAAACTGGATAGCCGGAACAACCCGTCAAGGTTTTTCCTCAAGTGATGACAAAACAGGAAAAGACATCGATATGTTTGATTTAATACGTGCAGCACTCAGACAAAGACCAAAAGTTGTGATGGTAGGAGAGGTCAGAGGAAAAGAAGCATACAGCCTTTTCCAGGCCATGTCCACAGGGCACACATCATATGCAACAGTGCATGCAAGCGACATTCATACGCTAATACAGCGTCTAGAAAACCCACCAATAGCACTACCAAGAGCACTTCTAACAAGCCTTGATGTAATAGTATTTCAAAATGCAATAGATATTTCAGGAAAAACAGTTAGAAGAATGACTAGTGTTACAGAAATCGTAAAACTAGATCCTGATACAAACCAGCTTATTTTCATGGAACCCTTCAAATGGGTATCAAAAACAGATGACAGATTCAATAGCAGCGGAAGCAGCAAAATACTAAACAACATAAGACTGCAAAACGACTGGAGTGAAGAGAAATTAGAAGAGGAGCTTGAAAACAGAAAACTAATCCTCAACTGGATGCTTAAAAAAGACATCCGAGACTACATAGAAGTAGGAAAACTAGTAAACCTATACACAAAACATCCTGAAACCTTACTTAAAAGGGCTAAGGAGGAACTAAAGAAGTGAAGTCTACAAACTACACACGTTTTTGTAGAAGACTTTTTTCAAGTACCTTTGAAAGATACAACGTAATTGAAACCAGTAAAAACAACTTACTTGAAAAAGCAGATATTCCAATGGTTTACAAAGAATATTTCTCAATGGTCTTAATGAACATAATACTAGGTTTTGTCGCATCATTTGCATCGACAATAATATTTTATTTACTAATTCCACATGAAATAACCTCAATGCTCATGCTTATAGTATCATGCATTGTACCACTCGCAATAGGATTATACTATATCAGCTTGCCAACTTCAAAAGCCAAATCACGTGGAAAAAAAATAGACAGATATCTGCCTTATGCTACAAACTTCATAAACACAATGTCAGTTGCAGGGACGTCGCCGGCAGAGATATTTGAAGCACTCTCAAAAGTAGATTTATATGGAGAAATACAAACAGAAGCAAAAAAAATTACAACTGAGATAAACATGATGGGATTAGACACAATAACAGCACTTCAAAACGCTATAAAAATCTCTCCATCAGATAAATTCAAGGAATTTATTCAAGGAATACTTGGAACAATACAATCAGGAAGCGAGCTAGGCCCTTACTTTGAAAGATGTGTTGAAAAATACATGGAAACAGACTTACTAGATAGAAAAAGAAACCTAGAATCACTTGCAATAATGGCAGAGGCTTTTGTTGTAACAGTAATTGCCTTTCCATTGTTTCTTGCAATAATAATATCAGTTATGGGACTAAGCTCAGGCGAAATAGACATGATGTTTTTATATCTAATAGCACTACTAATACTGCCCCTTGCATACTTCGGATTTTATTTCATGATGAGTTCAGGTATGGGGGAGTCAGTATGAAAATACCTCTTCCTAGACGTAAAAAATACAATTTTGACAAATACTACGGTAAAGATAAAAACATAATCATCTTAGCAGCAATATCAAGTGTTCTATCAATTATCCTATTTGTCATAGGTTTTATGATACTAATAGGGGCTGCAGAAGTCAAAGGAAACATGCTATCCGGCATAGACTTTATGGTTTTCGGGCTTTTGACAATAATTGGGCCTGTAGGCTTTTACATAAATCAGAAAGAAAAAAAGAGAAAACTTATAGAAAAGCACCTACCAGATTTCTTACGAGAAATAAGCAGTGCTACATCATCTGGCATGACCGTGTTTGACGCAATTACAAATGCTTCAAAGGGAGATTACGGAAAACTAAGTCCCGAGTTACAAAAAATGGCATCACAACTTTCATGGGGAATATCAGTAAACGAGGCACTTGAAAACTTTGCTAAAAGAATGAACACATCTTCGGTACAAAGGATTGTTGTCACAATAAACAAAGCACTTGAAATAGGTGGAAACACAGCAGATGTTTTTGAAGCAGCTGCAAAAGAGATAGACCAGGTAAAACTCGTAGAGCAACAAAGAAAAGCAGAAATGTCAATGTACAGCATTGTAATTTTTATAAGTTTCTTTGTGTTTCTAGCAGTAATTCTCATAATTGATAAGACAATTTTTGCAGAATTCTTCAAACTACAAGACCAGCTGCAAGCTCAAACCTCAAGTATAGGTGCAGGATCGATGCCTGCAGGAATTTCTTCAGGATCAAACATTGACCCTCAGGCATTAAAAGACACATTTTTCATTTTCGTATTGGTTCAAAGTATCGGTGGAGGACTATTAGGCGGGTTTATGATGGATGGTAAACTTTCATCAGGTGTTAGATACGGTTTTCTTTTAGTCATAATCACATTTTTTACATTCAAATTATTATTCTAACTGGGAAACTGGCAATTTGGCATAATTACAGAAAAGGTTCATATATTAGAAAACAAAAAAATATAAGGTGGATTGGGAGAGATGAAGGGAACAAAAGCATTGCGCAGTAGAGATTATGCTGTAAATGAGGTAATTGGAGGTCTACTTCTAGTTATCGTTGCAGTTATTTCTTTTGTAGTTGTATCTCCTTATTTTTTCCCTGAAGAGCCCAATACAAATATTTCAATAAAAATAGTTGGAAGTGTTACAGATAGTGGAGATATATCTCTTTATCATGATGGAGGAGTAGCACTAGGAAGCTACTGTGTTTATATATATCATCCAAACGGAACACTAGTAGGATCAGGCATAGTCAAAGATGATGCATGGGCTATAGGGCAATATAGAAATCCGTTTGAAATAATCGACGAGCCTGTAATCAAACTTTTAAACGAATCTATAGAACTTGAAGTAATTGTCTATACAATAGATGAAAAAGGACAACAAGATGAGGTTTTCAAAGGAATATTACGAGGAAAAACTGAACAACAGTCAGGCACACCACCGCAGGAATATGGGGACTCAATGGTAGTTTCAAGTCTTAGAACAAACTCTACAGAAGAAGACTTGATTTGTTTCAACAAAACCATAACACCTGCGATTACACCTACAAGTTATATCTATAATTGGTTAGTAGGCGGAAGTTCAATAAACAATTTACTAATGCCTTTTGATACAAACAATCTTTTAACAGCAAAAGACTACTCAGGAAATCAAAACAACGGTACGATAAATGGAGCAACATGGAATAGTAGTGGCGTAATAGGTGGTTCTTATCAATTTGATGGAACAAATAATTACATATCTCTCCCACATTGTTTTGATGCAAATTATGTAGATGAGATAACCGTTGAGTGTTGGTTTAAAACATCCGAAGAAAGCGGAGTTATTTCTTCTTATGATAAAGATAAAATATATGAGCTACTAGTAGACAACGGATATATTAGATGGTTTACATATGCAAACGATGGACAAGATGAGCTTTTAGGAAACACATATGTTTCTGATAACTCATGGCACCATGTAGTAGCAACATATGATTATGAAACAGGAAATGCATCAATATATTTGGACGGAGAGCTAGAAACAAGTGAAAATGTACACAATCCAAATTCATTTTTAGGAACAGGTGAAAGTGTAACAGGGCTTATAGGCGCTACAAACTCAGGTTCCTTGCCAGGCGAATGGGAAGTTATAACATACGATGATTTTGAAGAGGGGTTTGGAAACTATACAGATGGAGGAAGAGACTGTAAATTATACACCTATGGAACATATGCTCACCAAGGATCAAATGCAGCAAATATTCAAGATAACAATGGATATTCTTCATCCTTTTATCATACAAACGGAATTGATGTCCAAACACCAGGATATAACTCTATAAAAGTCGAGTTTTGGTTTTACTCAGATAGTTTAGAATCATGGGACTATGATGATTTTAGAGTACACTATCACGATGGCAGTAGTTGGAATACAGTTGGAGATTATGATGTAGGCGACGAATTCGAAAATGATCAATTCTATCATACAAGCATTTGGATAAACGAAACAGACTACACATTTCCTACAAATATGAAAATATTATTTGAATCACATTCAAGCTCAGATTATGATGATATCTATATAGATGAAGTATATGTAAATGCTACAACAGGTAGTAAATCAATTGATAATTTTACAGGTTCAATTGATGAGTTCCATATATATAACAGGGTTCTTTCTGACGAGCAGGCATATCAAAATTACCTGTGTACAAAAGATGGTTATTCTGATAAAAGCGTTATAGTTTCAGATGAAACTTTAACTGGAAACATTTGGAGTTGTATTGTAACACCAAATGATGGGGCTCAAGATGATGAGCCTGTTGAGTCTAACTCCTTACAAATAATTGGATATGGAGGAGGATAAATATGGGAAGGGAGAAAAAAATAGTAAATATTGCAATAATTATTGCAATAAGTTTGATGCTGTCAAACATCTTATTTATATTGCCAGCAGATGAAGTAAAAGCAGGTTCTTATGATGGAGAAGACCTTGCTCTAGCAATTTTATCCAATTCATCATGGCTTATCGATTCATCATATGAAGATACCGATGAGTATGGAACTAGCCAATCTGGAGTATTTACTACTCTAGGTACTATGTATCCTACACACGGCTCTAATTTTGCATTTCTAAGCACCGGAATTGCAGGTACAGATATAATTACAACAAATGAAAACGAACCAGGTGACGAGAGAGGATCATGGTTTGATGGAGGAATGTATGGTTATCCAAGAGATGAAGCAGAACTCACTATGACCTTGCAAGTTCCGCCATATATGCATTATATCTATTACGATATACAATTTCTAAGCTCAGAATACCCTGAGTATGTTGGAACACAATATAACGATAAACTAACTGTTACAGTAGATTCACCAAACGAAGGAACATCTCAATATATATTCGATGTAAACAGTGGCTATTTCTTATTAGACTCCAATAGTATACCCGGAACCGGTTTTGACATATATGCAAGAAGCGGCTATCCTGGAGGTGTAGACTGGGTTGATACAACGCCTAGAACATACGGTGCAGATGCAGGTGCATCCGATTTAATACAAATAGGAGGTGTAAACCACCCTGTATCGCCAAATGAGCAAATAACAGTAACATTTAACATAAAAGATGCAGGAGACAATCTTTTCGATAGTGCTGCATTTATTGATAATCTAAAATTCACAGGATACGCAAAAACAGAAATTGTGGCAAGAAAAACAGCAGAGGATCTAAACGGTGAGCCATTAGAATGCGGTGACACACTAAAATACCGTGTGACAATAAGTAACACAGGAGATGCAGATCAAGATAACAACCCTGGAGATGAATTCGAAGATTTCCTACCAAGCGATACCACTTATGTCGAAGGTACTGCAACTGCAACATCGGGCTCCATTAGCTACGACTCAGGAGAAAACAAAATAACATGGGATGGAAATGTACCTGCAGAAAGCAGTGTAATATTAGAGTTTCAAGCAACAGTAAACCAAGGACTTGAAAACGGCACTATAATCTCGAACCAAGGAACAGTACTGTGGGACAGCAATGAAGACGGGACCAACGACGAAACCGAGCTTACAGATGATGCTCACATTGACGATGGAATAGACCAAGATGGAGATGGAGAAACAGATGATGATGACCCTACAAACTTAACTGTTACACAATTCGAATACCCAGAAAGCATCACAGAAGGATTTTCAGATGACACAGCTGGTGGACCTGCAACACAATCATATTTTGGACGTCAGTGGTTTGAAACAAGCACAGAAAACATTCCTGGAACAGTATTTGAAGTAGCATCAGGTTATCATTACAATACAGCCAATTCATTTAAAACAAAAATGAGAGCCTCGGGAAGCCCGCTATATTGGAATTACACCTTTGATGAACTTGACGGCGATATGCTCTACTGGGAATCATGGTTTGCCTGTGGAGATGCAAGTGAACAAGCAGATCTTTATCTAGATTTTGAAAACAATGAAGGTCAAGATATTGCAAAATTAAAACTAGAATATGTAGAGCAACAAACAGACTCGCCATTAAACTACTATCTAGCATTGTATTATTATGTAACAGGAACCGGATGGGTGAAGCTAAACTCAGATCTTGAAGGAGGATACTTACGTAACGGATGGTACAAGATACACATAGAAAAAAACGGAGACACTAGCATTGACTATATACTAAATAGAACAGGCATAGGACAAGTAGGATCCGCAACAGCACCAAGACTAATAGCGCCTTTTGAAAACTTTGCACAACTAAAATTTGAAAGCACAAAAAACCCAATAGTATGTCCAATGATATTCTGGGATGAAAACACAATAGGTTTAAGCTAAAAAAAATAAAGCGCCCCGGCCGGAATTTGAATCCGAGTCCCTAGCTCGACAGGCTAGGATGATAGGCCACTACACTACCAGGGCATAATTACAAATTTGTAAAAGGGGTAAAATAAGTCCCTCTTTTAACTTTTTCCCATATTTTAAAGGTTTTTTAACCATTTATATTTACAATTTGATAAAATCACACGAACAATTTATATAAAAGAGATAAGAGATATTATAATTTAGAAAAGGGAGAGAAGGAATACTTATGCCAAGAGAATTTGATAGAAATCTGTTTATAATGTTAATTAGTGTGATGCTTGGAGTTGTAATTATTACCTTTTTTGCTGCAGATATAATGGCTCGTACAAGTACTGAAGACAGGCTTACAACAAAATATACTGCAGAAAAAAACGAACTGGAAGCAAAAAATACTAACTTTACAACACGTCTTTTATCCTCGCTTAGTTACCTAGATAAAGCAAGAGAATTAAGGTCGCAGGGGAACTATAACTTTGATTTAGCATATATCTGGTATACCTCTGCATTAAATGAAGATGAAAATGAAACATTTCAAACTTATAAAAATAGTACAATACAAAATTGTCTTCTTGCAGTTGAAAACTACAGCCTCGGATATGACAATTTTGGTGTAGCAAAAAGCATGTTTGTAAACACTCAAAAATATAGTGGAAAATTTTCAAATCTTGTAGGACTATATGTAAATCTATCAGACTCTGCCGGAAAACTTTGTATGCTTAGAAACAACGCAAGCAACTATCTTATAAATCTAGCAGAAAACCTGACATATACAAACGGATCTGCATCTTTTATGATGAACATGTCAAATATAACTGAACTTTTAAACGATACACTAGCCCAATATATGAGCATGGTTATGGCCTACAACGAGCTAGAAGATCTGATAGAAAAAGAATATAACATAGTAGGTTTTAGTGAAATAAGAGAAGAAGTATAAATAAAGAAAACTATATTAAATCAGGATGGTGAAGATGAGAGATACAATAACGCTACTTGTAGTGTGTAGTATGTTTCTTACCGTTTTTACATTTATTTTACCTGCTGAAAAATGTAATGCAGCAGAAATAACAGTTGGACCGGGTGATTCTATTCAAGATGCAATAGACACCGCAGAAGAAAATGACACCATACTTGTTACTAGCAATACATATTATGAAAATATAGAAATAAACAAGCCACTTACCCTATCAGGAGCAAGTAGCTCAAACACACATATAATTGGTAACAATGCTAACAAAAACACTGTAGAAATTACTTCAAACAATGTTGTTTTATCAGGTTTTTCTATAGACAACTCGGAAGGAAAAAATAATCATTACAAATGTATTTTAATTCAATCAGTACAAGATTGCAGCATTTCAGACAATATTATAAAAAATGGAGAAGATGGAATGTATCTACTTTCAGCAAATTACATTACAATTGATAATAATGTAATTCAAGATAGTAATAACAAAGCAATCAAGCTTTCAAGTTCGAGTCATAACACAATAACTAACAATATAATACAATCAAATGGAGATGGAATCTACGTAATAGCTTCAAATTCAAATGAAATTTTTGAAAATGATATACTTAGCAACAATTATGGCGTATACATACAAAACTCAAATAGTAATTATATCTATAAAAACGATTTTGATGATAACCAAGTGTCAAATGCATATGACTCTAGCGGAAACAATCAATGGTATAAAAACAATCAAGGTAACTATTGGGACGATTATGATGATTATGACATTAGCCCTGAGGACAATATAGGAGATAATCCATATGATATAACAGGCGGGGGAAATGAACAAGATATATACCCCTTAGGAGATTTTCTAACATATAATCAAGTACCCCAAGCATTTATTGACTCTATTACACCTTCAAGTGCAAATCATGGGGAAACAGTTTATTTTAATGGACATTCGACAGATGATGATGTAATTATACAAAGAGAATGGTACTCCTCAAGAGACGGGGTTTTTGGAACAACAGAGGATTGCTCATATTCAGGATTATCTGTTGGAACACATACCATAAAATTTAGAGTTAAAGATTCTGAACAATGGTCAGAATATGACACCAGACAATTAGTTATAAATCCTGAAGGAGGGACATCTAATGAAAAACCTACTGCATACATACAAAGCATATCGCCATCAATAGCATATTATGGAGAAGAACTATCATTCAATGGATACGGCACAGATGAAGATGGAAGCATTGAACTATATAATTGGAGCTCAAGCATAGATGGTTATCTACCAAGCTCACCGGCTTTCAAAACTACAACTCTCTCTGTTGGAGCACATAATATAGCATTCAAAGTACGTGACGATGGATACTCATGGTCAGACCCAGTATACAAAACAGTAACAATAAAAGAAGTGACAATTGAAAATGATGACCCTGTACCATTAACAAATGGCCCATACAGCGCATTTGTAGATGATAAAATAAGTTTTGATGCATCTGAAAGTTATGACAGTGATGGCTCTATAACAAAATACAAATGGGATTTTGGAGACGGCTCAACATCAAACAGCAATAAAGTAAATCACACATATACACAAAAAGGAGAATATACTGTTACCTTAACAGTTACAGATAATTACGGAGCGCAAAGCGCTCAAACAACTACAGCAAATATTATACAAAAATCAGATAACCAGGAAGAAAACAATGAAAGTAAAACAGACAATGACGACGATAAATGGATAATACCAGGTTTTGAAGCAATAACCTTGCTATCTATAATAATCTTAATAATAGCAATTAAGAAAAAAAGAATTATTTAATCTTTATACTAGGATCACCTAGCAAAACCAAACTATCAACAGTTTTTCTATCAATTTTTTTCTCTTCACCATTTACATCAAAAGTTGAAACATAATCACTAATAGACAAAGAATGTGCTTCTCCAACCGTTGTCGCATTTCTATTTCCTATAACCTCAAAAAACCTAAGACTAAGCCAATCCGAAAACGCTATATCATCTCCCTGAAGACCCCAACCCAGGCCAGTATTTCCAATAGTTGCAATAGCACCACCATGGCCAACACTTACAAATTTCCATGACCAACACTCAGGAATCCAATTAATAGACCAAAAATTATCAGCAAACCTATCTTTCAAACTAAAATAATTCAAACCTTGGTTTTTAATTCCCTCAAGAAGGTTAAGAGGGGTCACATCAAATTGACTATTATGACAACCAACAACAAATACAATAGGCAATCTATATTTATTAAAAAGTAAATTCATTTGATTAGTGTTAAGGCCATTTATCCAATTATATCCACTTGAATCTGTAGGATTAGTAGACCAAATATATGGGTTTCCATGACCATTAAAATACACAAGATCTGAGCCAAAGTTTAACTCTTTAATAACACTCAAAGGATTTTTAAGCATACCTGTAGAAACATAGAGTTTTACAATATCGTAGTCTTTCTCATCATGCATTATCTGAGCAACTATATCACCCATAAACTCTCCTTCATATACATCCTCATCATCATATAGTGGAGTAACAGTATCCCCACCTACACAAACAATCTTTTTATTGTTAGTAAAAAGTTTATTTTCTTTTTCATAATAAATTATTTTCTTAACAACTGTTCTCAATTCAGACGCAGAACGACAGGCAAGCCTACCAATGCAAACATCAGGATCACAATCAATTAAATCTTCAGGAAGACTACTATTATAACTCCACTCTGCAAAAACATCATCTTTATTAGGATCCCAGTCATCAAATTCTTTTTCAAAACTAGTTTGGTTAATCTTGTATACATCAGCATAATATAAATCACTGATACAACCTGAATCCCCGCCATCATCAAGATTCGTCTCTCTTACAGGAAGATACCACTCTCTTTTAATACCCTTCATACCACCCACAAGCAAGACATAACTAATATTGCAGGATTCAATAGCATCTTTTATAAAATGTTTAATGCACTCCTGTCCATCTCTGCCAGGATATTCATCATAAATATCCTCAGTGGTTTTTAAAAAAGTACGTGTTCCAATATCATTTTTATGATTTATCAAAGATTTCAATATATTTGAAAAGCAATCTGGAGAAATAACGACCATATCATATTCTTCAGAAAAAACATTATTTTTCAAAAAAGAATCATAAGAGATCTTAAGTTCAATATCTGAAGCTTTTTTAATTATACCCTCAGAAGGATTATATCTAATAGGATAAAAACGAACAGAAAGTCTAACTCCCTCCAATCCACTAGTCAAAGTATAATCATACCAATTTTTAGGATAAAACTCTGAACTTGAATAGAGGTTTTTATCAAAGTCAATTATATTTTCTTCTTCACTATCGACTTTAATTTTTAAAACAGGCCTAGGAGCCGGAACTATTGTACCCTCAATTTGTTCCTCAGTAAAACTTATAATCCTGCAATCCAAAGAGTTTAATTCCGCATAATTAGGGAGAATAAAATCTTTGACTACAAAAGGAAGCATAGGTTTTCCCGAATCTTTTAAAAAATCTGTTGATTCATTTACATTTATTTTTATAAAACCATTTTCTTTTTCAAATGAAACATCAGAAATAGAAAAAATCTTTTTTTCACAATTTGAAACATAAATACTATTTGTTTCTGTATTATTTGCAACAACTCTGAAGCAAGTAAAAAGCAACAATAAACACATAAGAATAGATACCATCGCTTTTTTTGTGTTAATAGTTAATTTCCCCCTTTTTTAAAAACTGTTAACAGCATTAATATTATTTAATGCTTTTTATAAAAATTAAGTCAAAACAATAAAAAAAGTAATTTTAAGATGGTTTGACAGCGTGCCGAGAACGGAAGGATTTCAAGCAGAGAAGTTTACCTCATAAGAGTTCCGAAGAACTCAAACAAGGCTCTCCTCCTAGTCCAAAGGTTCAAGACCCGTAAGGGCTAGTCTTCCCATAAGCTCGCGCATTATGGTACTGAGGATCACGCAGGTAGGCTTAACTGCCGGGTTCGGGAAGAGACCGGGTGTCTCCCTACCGCTATGGCCGTCAAACCATCTTGAATCTGATATATGAATGAATTAAAGATGAATTTTATACGCAATCTGTCTAACGATTGAGCCAGCAATATGAGCGATTAGTAGCTATCAGGCTAAACACGTCGCCGAAGCTTCGTGCGTACACCCTAGCCCTATCAAACGAGTCTTTTA
>CAZQEU010000025.1:0-19403 GCA_964592335.1 uncultured Thermoplasmatales archaeon | reverse complement strand
CATATTTTTTATTTATTTTTTCAATTTCTTTAATTTTTTTATCAACTTGTTTTTCCGACAGGCCTCTTGCAACACGCAGAGACTGAGAATGATCTGCAATTCCTACATATTCATAACCCATTTTAATGCAGGTTTTTACAATATCTTCAATTTTTTCTGCACCATCACTGTAGTTAGAATGAACATGTAAATCACCACAAATATCTTTTAATTCTACAAGATCGGGAAGTTTTTTTTGTTTTGCTGCTTTTATTTCCCCACGGTTCTCACGAAGTTCAGGTTCAATAAAATCTAATTTTAGTTTTGAATAAACATCTTCTTCATTTTTACCAACAACGACTTTATCTGTTTTTTTATCAAAAAGACCATATTCATTTAGTTTGAAACCATTTTTTATGGCAAGACTGCGCATCTTTACATTGTGTTCCTTTGATCCTGTAAAATACTGAAGAGCGGCACCAAAACTTTTATCTTCTACAACACGAAGATCAACTTGTATCTCATCATTTAACATAACACTTGTTTTGGTACTTCCTTTTAGAAGAACTCTTGATACATCTTTGTATTTTACAAAGAACTCCATGACTTCATCAGGATCTTTTGACGAGGCAAGAATGTCTAAATCCCCTATTGTTTCTTTACGACGCCGGAGACTGCCTGCAATACTAATTCTTTTTATTTTTTTACAACTCTTCATATAAGACAAGTATTTTTTTCCATCTTCAACAGCTGTATTTAATAGTGTGCGGCCACTAGTTTTTTCTTTCATCTTGATTCCACGGAGAATATTTTTCTCAGTGATTTCTCCAAAACCTTCAAGATTTCTTACTTTTTTAGAGTAACAAGCTTTTTTGAGCGTATCAATATTTTTTATTTCAAGCTTTTTGTATAAGGCAGCGACTTTTCTTGGGCCAAGACCTGGGATTTCAAGCATTTTTAAGACGCCTTCAGGTATCTCTTTTTTAAGTTTTTCTAAATACTCTAAACTACCTGTTTCAACAAGTTCTTTTATTTTCTTTGCAAGAGCATCACCTACTCCTGATATTTCTTTTAATCTATCTTGCTTTACAATATCTTCTATGTCTTCATCTAAAACCTCTATTGTTTGAGCAGCTATCCTGTAAGCACGAGTTTTAAAAAATATGTCGCCTTTTATATCAAGTAAATCAGCGATTTTATAAAGTACCTCAGATACCATCTGATTTTTCATATATCTGCTACTCTCCTTTTATTCAAAAAAGATAACTATATCTGCTACATCATCATCTTTTAAATTCAATTTTTCACGTAAGAACATAGGTGCAATGAACTCTAAAACATTTGAATAATGACCTCGAGCTGGTAATACAATTGCGCCTTCAACTCTGTTTATCTCTGCTTTAAAACAACGTACTCTTCCAAAAGTACGATCTTTTGTTTTAAACTCATCGATTTCAATCGCAGGTTTTTTCCTTAAAAATTTTAACTTGTTTTTTTCGACAGGTTCAATTTCAACATTTAATGTACCAGGATATGGTTTAAAACCAATTTTGTTTTCAAATTGTCTTATATAACCAGTTTGTTCTGTATAATATTTGCCTTCACCCAAACCTGAGACAACGTTTCCTTTAAATATAATCCTATCTGTAAACTCGAAAATCTGCTGATATTCAAAATATTCTTTTTGAAGAGTTTCTTCTCCTGTAGATGTTATCTGTATGAGTTGTTTTTTAATACCCATCTCACGGGAAATTAAACCTTTTTTATCAAGGTCGAGAAGATAACGAGAAGCAGTCTGCTGGCTGATATCTAGTTGTTTTGCTAAATCCAGAGATGAAATCTCGATTTTGTTTTTAATAGCGCCAAGAAGCGATATTTCTTTTAAAGTCTGAATTAGATAAGCTTTCATAATACTTGTTTTACTCCCCCTTTTTTTATATTTTTTCTGCTAGTTTTTCTCCATCTTTTGTAAGAACAAAACCTTCCGGTTTTTTTTCAACTATTCCATTTTTTATAAAATCTTGTACTATCTTGTCAGCAACAGTATATATTATTCTATGTTTTTTTGCGATGAATCTAAGGTTTTTTTCACCTGCAACAAAACTATCAAAGATTGCTCTTCTAAATTTATTTGAAAGTATGTATCCTTCATCCATTGATTTTACCAACATCTTAATTTACAGGTATCACATAAAGTTTTTCTATTATTATGTTCAGAAAAATACCCCAGATTAATTCCTCCAAAGAAATACTTGATAAAGCATTTCGTAGAACAAAAAAAATTCAAATTACGGATAGAGATGCATATTACAGGAAAAAAAAAGAAATAATTGCTAAAACAGAGGCTTTTTCAGATACACTATCTTCAACACTGGAAGGATATGTTAAAAACTTTCCATCAATAGATAACCTCTCAAGTTTTTACCAGGAAATAATAAAAATTAAAGTTGATACTGATAAACTAAAAAAATCATTAGGTGCAATAGACTGGGCCCGTAAAACATGTCAGATGATTTATTCTAAACAAAGCAGGTTTTTACGTAAATCAAAAGAAATTGATTTTCTAAAAGAAAAACAAAAAGAGATCTATGGGCGTATGTCAAGTGTTGTAAAACAGGTGAGAAAAGAATTAGAGTTTCTATCTAATGCTCAGAAACTTCTTAGGAAAATGCCAGATATATATGATGTGCCAACTGTAGTTATTGCAGGTTATCCTAATGTAGGTAAATCTTCTATTCTTAAATGTATATCAAATGCTAAACCTGAAGTTGCAATGTATCCTTTTACAACTAAACAAATCTTTGTGGGGCATATTCAAAAAAAAGAAAGATATGAAAAAATGAAGTATCAAGTAATAGATACTCCAGGTCTTTTCGATAGGCCTATTTCTAAAAGAAATAAAATTGAACAGGAAGCAATAGCTGCGATAAGATATCTTGCTGATATTATTGTTTTTGTGTTTGATCCTTCTGAGACTTGTGGATATTCCATGAAACAGCAGATGAATCTTTTAAATCAGTTAAAAGAAATGTTTGATAAATCAGTTTTTGTTATTGTTGAGAACAAATCTGATTTAAAAGACACAGATTCTGAGTATATTAAAATTTCTTGTAAAGATAAAAAAGGTTTTGATGAGCTGGTTGAAAAACTTTTTTTATTTTATGAAAAAATAGAAAAAAAAGATGATTAATTTTTTAAATTATTTTTTTGTTCTTATTTTTCTTATTATAAAAACAGATATTCCTAAAAGTATGAATGCTAACGCTATTACAAGGGCTGTATGATGTATTGGTAACATAGTCAGTTTTATATTTTCAACAGATGAAGTATATATTGCGCCATTGCTATCTGTTACTTTTACATAAAACTGATAACTACCGCTTCTATTTTTTGCTGTAAAATCCCAGTTATATGGTTTATCTGTTTTGCTGAAGCCTACTTGTTTCCAACTTGTCCATGTTTTGTTGTCCTCTGAATACTTGTAAAACAATTGTATTGAGTCAACATTTATTTCATCTGGGATATTTGTAGTTATTTCAAATGTTTCATCCCAACTCCAATCTGAAAAATCTGAGAGGTCAACATATAACTCGTTCATCTCCTCATCTTTTGTAATCTTTAAGGATTTCTCATCGGTTGTTACATAAATATTACCTGCTTTATCGGTGAGTTTGAAATAAACAGATCTTTGAATTCCTTCAACAAATTCAACCCATGTAGTCTCAGGCATAGTCCATTCAATGGTTTCCTGATCTTTGTCTATACCCTCCCGTATAATAGTGTATTCTGTTTGATTATCAAGCTTGTAATAAAGACCATAAAGCTTGAAATCATCTTGTATCTCTATGTTGAATGTAGGTAGTGTTCTCTGGTTTGTAGTTTCTTCAAAATCATTTAGTATCCCAGGAGTTTTTAAATCCAACAAAAATGAATCAGTTATTTTATCATTATCTAATTCTTCAAGAGTTCCTGCTTTGTCTTTTGCAATTGTTACAAGATGATAATATCCGCTTGTAAGTTTTTCTGCTGTATTTTCATCTTTTCCGAAATAACAGCTGAAAGGCAATGGTTTTTCTGTAAATACAGTCCAGTTGCTCCAATCACTAGAAATGTTTTTTTTATACTGATATTTTAAAATAACCTTACTTATCCCACTTATGTTTGTATCACCTATAAAACCTGCTTGATCTTCTGCTGTTGCTTCAACTACAAAAACATCATTGTATATGTCCTCTAATGAGTTTTTATTTGTAATCTCAGAAATTGGTTTTACTGTATCTAATCTAAAAGTAGTTGTATTACTAGTTGCAAGGTTTCCAGCAAGATCTCTTATCCTAAATGTTATATCAATCAAGTCATTCATTTCAAGATCCAGGTTTTTTATATCAGCAGTAATTTTTGTTTGTTCTACACCTGATTCATCTGAAGATGTTGCAGAGTACCAAGAAGAATTCTTAGCAGCATCTGAGTTTTTAGGAATATAACCAATTCTAAACTCTGCAGAATCTACATTGATACCTGATAAGATATCGTCATATTCTGTATCTTTTACCATAATTGAGCATTCTTCTATATCAAGATTCACCCATCCTTCTTCACCTGGTTCAAATGTTTCATCAAGAAATACAGGATCTCCTAGTTCATCTGTCCATGTGACTTCCCAGCTATCCAGAGTGGGGTAAGCATCAGAAGCATTTTCAACGTTAAAACTTGCATATAGTTTTATAGCGTTGCTTTTTATATCAGATATATCAACATAGCCATCATCATAGTTTGAAATTGTTTTTAAAACAGAATTGTCTTCATCAAGAATACTAAATGTTATTGTGTTTTCTGTTGTATTTGTCTTTTCTGCTTTAAATCCATCCCACCATTTGCCATTGGGAACATGAATAGCTGTACTTTTAACACTTCCTTTTGAATTTGGAGAATAACTACCAATGCAGTAAAGTCTACCTGAAAGATTTGCAGCATCTTCTGTAGAGCTTACAAAAAACAATCCATCTGCAAGTATAGGTGAGGCTATTACATCTGGAGGTAAAAACTCTAAAATATATTCATCTGGATCTTGGATATGATACTGCCAAATAGGTTGTACATTATCTCCATAATTCTCTACATCAAAACAGAAAACATTTGCATTCCCTGTTACAACATAAAGTTTTTCACCTACTATCAAAGGTGATGCTGTATAAAATGTTATATCAATGTATTCTCCTGATAATCCTGATAAATCAGAGCTCCATATGATACTGCCATCATTGTCTGATAGAGCAAGTACTGTACCATTTGGAGAGACAACATATAACGTATCCTTGTAATATGAGGGTGTAGCAATTGGTGCAAAACCTTCAATTAATTTATAGAAAAATTTTGTTGATTTAAGCCCTCCAATAAAATTTGTCATATCCATTTGACCAAATGTTTTATTCCAAAGTATATTGCCGTTTAAAGCATTTAAACAGCTTATTTTGTATTCTCCAATCTCAGTTAAGTTTGTTTTGTTGTTGCTTAAAACAAATATTTTATCATCGGCAAAAACAGGTGAAGATCTACCTACTATACCAACTGTTTGGTTCCATACTTTTTCTCCAGAGTTTTCATCAAATGCAATTATGCTTTTCCCATTCATGTTTTGACAGCCAACATATATAAATTCTCCACCTAAAGTAGGAGCAGATATACTTCCTGCTGGTAGATTATATTCTTGTACATCCCAAGTATTAAGAGTCAAAGAGATAAGTTTGTTATTTCCACCAAAATATTGATTTATGGAGCTGAGGAAAGGTAAATCCCATATTCTTCCACCCCATGAAGTAACATAAATTTTTCCATCCTTTATTATGGGTGGTGCTGTAAAACAAATTGTTTCTTCTTTAGATGGATAAATGATTTCTTGATCTGAAAGATTGTTTTTATCCAGAGCATAAATCTTGTTCTTTTTGTTATATCCTGCAGTACCTGCTATTACATAGTCTTCAGTTACTGCTAAACAAGAATCAATTCTAAAAGGAAATTCATTGCTTTCATCAATTGGTTTCTGTGTTAATATCTCTGAGTCTGCAGTTTCATTAAAGGCATATATCTTGTTGTCTTTAGAAGATGCGATGTATACTTTTCCCTGGCTTACTACAGGTGATCTGAATCCTCCACCAACACCGGTTTCAGTCTGCCACAGAGATGAACTGGGTTCATAATCTATTGTTTTGCCATCGTATTGTCGGGTATTATCTGGTTTTTTTCCAAAAAACTCCCAGTCGCTGTAATAGTTGCTTACACTGATTTTACCGTTTTCAATGATAGAACCAAGTGTTTCTTCTATACGATATGTACTATTGAAAGTATCAACATATTTGTTTTCTTTCTGCCACATAACACCCCAGCTATAAAGCATAGGTGTAATATATGGAGAAGTTGAATGAAGCACTGCTTTTAATCTAATTTTTGTTTCATCAATATCTGAGATATCAAAAGGAGTGTTTATGCTGCTAAAACCTTTTAATGAATTATTATTTTCATCTAAAATATGTATAGTTACTCCAGATTGTTCACTATACTCAGAGCTTTCCCAAAATACTTTTTCCCATCCTCCAAAAGCAGATGGGCTGATAACACTTGAGATAGCATAGCCTTCTGAATAATATCCATTTATTGTTGAAACAGAAGCATTTATAAAATCTGTGAAAAGAACTGATTTTTCACCATCATGATCAGGTGTTCCAATAATTAAAATATCAATGTATCCTTCATTGTTTAGATATTTTTTATTTTCTATATTGTATTGTAAATCAGATGTATTATCTATTTTATCCACATTTGTATCTTTATAAATAACTTCACTTACATTTACCCAATGTGGAATAGTACTTCCATATGACCACAGATACATATTTATTTTTTTCAGATTTGAAGTAGCAGTATATGGGCCATGCCACCATTGTAGATTTATTGTATCGATTAAATCTTTTTCTTGTTCTAAAATAAACCTATAATGTTGTATTGGATGTGCTGGTTTTGGATTGACTTTACTAAACTTTTTTGTTGTTGTATTTAACGCTTTATCATCATTAATACTTCCAATTTTTACGAGTTCTAAAGAAGAGGTTATAGAGTCACCTAAAAGAAGATTTGGGGCTACATATTGAGATATCATTTGTCCCAAGAAATTATCTGGTAGAAATATTCTTTCATGCTCCCATACGTCTAAATTGTTAGGTTTTTTAGCATAATTATATTCATAGCTAGGGCTTCCTTTTGCAAGACTTATATAGCCTCCTTGATTCTTGCAGTGTATCATCTCATCGATATCATCTGCATCGTTGAATTCATCATATATAAGACTGTCTTCTTCTAAGTTTATAAAATCTGCATTAACATTAATTGCAGAGAAAATGCTGATAAATAAAAACAAAATTATTAGAAAAGCTATGAGTTTATTTTTTTTATTTTTCTGATTCATTTTAACTTCCTCAAGATTTATTTATATTTTGTAATATTCTATTTTATTTAATAAATTAACTTTTAACTATTATTAGAGAAAACCATTTATATAGTTTACGGTATATAATATTATGCATATATTAATTGTATTTTATTGTTATCTGAATATCCATCACATTAGTACCAGTAGGACCTGTTATAAGCAGATCATCAAGTTTTTTAAAAAAATTATATGAATCATTATTCCTAAGATACTCTCTACAGTTTAAACCTCTTGTATAGGCTTTCTTAAAACTAAAACCATCTGCAATTGCACCTGCTGCATCACTATTTCCATCAACTCCATCTGTTGCAAAAGAAGTACAAACAATTTTTTTATCCTTTATTTCTTCAACACATGAAAGTATTAGTTCTTGATTACGCCCACCTTGTCCATCACCTTGAATTGTAACTGTTGTCTCACCTGCAGAAATAAACAAATTTTTTTTATCTTTTGAAATAAAATTACTGGCTTTATCAGACAAATATCTACCAATTTCACTTGCCTCACCATCAAGACCGGTAGTTAGAAGAAAGGTTTTATACCCAAGTTTTTCTGCTGTTTTTTCTGCAGCATCACATGCAATTTTGTTATTTGCAACAATAAAGTTTTCAACATTATCAAAGATAGGATTATCTTTTTTAGGTGTTTCATCTAGTTCATGATTCAACCCTTTATCTATTATCTTTTTAACAGAGGCTGGTATATCTTTGTATAAATTATATTTTTTAAATATTTTTTTCGCATCATTGTATGTCGTTGAATCAGGATAAGTAGGCCCTGATGCAATAAAATCAAGTGGATCACCTATTATATCAGAGATAACAAGTGATATAATCCTGCATTTTGCATATTTTGCTAGTTGACCGCCTTTAACATAGGATAAATGTTTTCTAATGGTATTTATCTCATTTATATTTGCACCACTTTTAAGTAGCAAATCCGTGGTTTTTTGCAGATCTTCAAGTGATATCCTGGGTTTGGCGAAAAGAGCAGAGCCCCCACCAGATATTAAAACTATTAATAAATCATTTTTCTTACATTTTTTTACCAGATCAATTATTTTCTCAGCACCAATCACGCTGGTCTGATCAGGTATTGGATGACCTCCAGCAAATGTATAAATATTTTCAAATCCAAGTTTTTTTGTATTATCATTTGTTATAATGATTCCTTGTTTTATATCGACTGATTCACATATTGCCTGTGTCATACCAACACTTGCTTTACCAAAACCTACAAGATAAACATCATTGTAATCTGATATATCTATAGTTTTTTTATCAAAAATTATTTTGTTATCCTTAATTTTTAGTTTAACAGAGTTATATGGGTCAACAGATGTTATAACTGACTCTAAAATCTCAAGTACGTCTCTTCTAATATCTCTTAAAACTGGTGTTTCACCATTTTGAATTATTTTATCTTTGTTTTTAAATAACATAGAAAATAATGTTTTAATTACCAAATTGCAGACGTTTCATAAGTTTTTTCTGCATTTTACGGCTACCTGAAAGCCCCTTCATTGTTTTTTTCATGACATTATAGTATTTCAAAAGTTCTTTGACATTTTTGTTTTCAACACCTGCACCTTTTGCAATACGTTTAATCCTTGAGGCACGAATAAGATTAGGTTCATTCATTTCATCTTCAGTCATAGAATCCATTATTATCTTAAATTTCGCGAGTTTATTCTCTGTTTTATCCATATCCTCATCTTTTATCTTTCCTTTACCAGGAAATCCACCGGGTAGCATCTCTGCAACCTTAGAAAGTGAACCCATACCAGATAACATATCCATCTGATTATACATATCATGCAGCGTAAATTTACCGGACATAATACGTTTCGCTGTTTTTTCAGCATCTTTTCCCTCTAAGCTTTCCTCTGCCCTCTCAATTAAGGCTTTTATATCGCCCATTCCAAGAAGCCTAGAAATAAAACCTGCAGGATCAAATTTTTCAAAATCTTTGGCATGCTCTCCAACACCAATAAAAACAATTGGTGCATCCACCTCGGCAGAAGCACTAAGAGCACCTCCGCCTTTTGCAGTACCATCAAGTTTTGTAAGAACAATACCTGTGATACCTACAGCATCATTAAATGCTTTTGCTTGAGGACCTGCCTGTTGTCCTACTGCAGCATCTATTACAAGTAGTTTTTCATCAGGTTTTGTCACCTTAAATATTTCTTTCATCTCATCGATTAGATCATCCTCAAGTTTATGACGACCTGATGTATCAACAATTATTACATCATTGCTTTTTTTAAGTTCACGTAAACCTTGTTTGACTACTTTTACAGCATCTTTTTCTTTTTTATCCCCATAACAGGGCACCTTTACTTGCTCAGAAATCTGCTTTAGCTGATCATATGCTGCAGGACGATGTACATCACCTGCTATAAACGCAGGTCTGAGTCCTTTCTTTTTAAAATATGTGGCTATTTTAGCACAGCTGGTAGTCTTCCCTTGGCCATAGAGACCTACCATCATAATTATTTGTTTTTTAATTGGTAGTTCTTTTGAATCCCCTAAAATTTCAACTAGTTCTTCATAAACAATTCGTATTACATGCTCTCTGTTGCTCATACCAGCGGGTGGTTTTTCTTTAAGCGCTCTTTTTTCAATTTTTTTAGATAGTTCTAAAACAAGTTTTACATTTACATCTGCTTGAAGTAGTGCTCTTTGAATATCTCTTACTACTTCTTTTACCAGCTTTGAATCTATGTGTACAGCATTTGCAATTTTTTTAAGTGTTCCTTTTAAAGAATCTCCTAAATCATCAAGTACCATCGTTATCTATCTCTTATCAATATAATATCAAGCATTAAAATGTATCGCAAAAGATCATTTAGCGTATTATTCTTTCCATTTCATTTGTCTCTGTGATTTTTTTGTATTCTTTGAGATTAATAAGAAGCTTACCCCATTCATCCATAATATTATCGATTTTGTTTCTGCTTTCTGTATAAAACTTTGTCATTTCTTCTAATCCATCAGAAAAAACCTCTATAGTATTAGTCAGATCTGTTTCTGTTAGTATTCCTACTATTTCATTATTTAGTATTACAGGTAGTTTTTTTATTTTATTTTCCTTCATTATTTTTGCAGCTTTTTCAAGTGGTGCTAATGCATGGATTGTTTTGATATTTGGAGTCATTATATCTATTACCTTGGTTTTTTTCGGATCTCTGCTCTGCAGTATAACTTTTTCAATCGTATCTCTCTCGGTTAGTATCCCAACAGTAATATCATTGTCCATTATTACTAGGCTTCCTACTTTATTTTTGCTTAATTGTTTGCATGCATCATAAACTGTTTTTTTTGAATCTATACTTATAATATTTCTGGTCATCACTTCTTCGACTAACATGTTAGTGTTTCCTCTCGCAATAAGGTGAATGATTTATTTGATAAAAATAACTTTGTATGCTTTTTTTAAAATAATTAAGAAGATTTTAATAAGGTTTTTATACTTACAAAGAAATGAACGCAGATGATTGATAGGAAACAAGCTTTAGTTCTTATTAAAAAATATCTTAAAGACAAAGACAACATTAAACAGGGATTGGCTGTTGAGTGTATTCTTAAAAAAATGGCTGAGCTTTTAGAAAAGGATGTAGATCTATGGGGTATTACAGGCCTGCTTCATAACCTTGATTATGAGTATTGTGCAGGTAATCCAGAAAAAAGAGGTACTCTCAGCTCTCAGCTCCTAAAAGATTTATTACCTGAGTTTGGTGTAAATGCAATAAAAGCAAATAATTACATGCACATGGATTATATTCCAATGACTTCTCTTGATAAATCAATTATTGCAGCAGTTACAGCAGCGGCTTTTATATCAACTGTTGTTAGAACAAGCAATAAGGAAGATATAGCTGATTTAAGCCTTGAAGAAGTTGTAATTAAATTTAGAGATAAAGATTTTGCAACTCGTTATAATAGAAAACGTATGATTCTATGTGAAGATGTTGGTATGCAACTTGAGTTTTTCCTTAATCTTTGTCTTGAAGAAATGAAAAAAATTGATTAATCGGATTTTTCAGCTCTTTTTATTGGTAAAAGTATAAAAACATGTTTGTATCTATACTATATGTATTCAAAGTGGTTTTTGTGAATAAAAAAAAATCTGGCTCCAATGAAGGACAAGAAGGATATATACGCCTTAGGCTTCCTAATAAAAAGAAAAATGAAATGTTTGCAATAGCAGATAGATTGATGGGTGGCTCTAGGATAAATGTTATATGTGCTGATGGTAAATCAAGACTGGCACGTATACCTGGTCGTATGAAAAGAAGGCAAAGAGTACGTGCTGGGGATTTAGTAATAATACAACCTTGGGATATTCAAGATGAAAAAGCAGATATTATTTTTAGATATAGGAGAACACAATCAATAGTTCTTAGTAGAAGGAATCTTATACCTGAGGAAATAGATGTCTTCTGATGATTTTTTGGATGATAAAAGTCTAAAAAAACTTGATCGTAAACTTCAATCAGTTATAGCTCGTACTGGTGTTGACAAGAGAACCGCGGATGAAGTATTTGATAGATATACACTGCTTACAATTGAAAAACTTATTTCTAATAGAATAATTGATTTAATTGATTTTCCAATATCCACTGGAAAAGAAGGAAATGTTTTCCGTGCAGTAACACCTGATAAAAAAATGGTTGCAATAAAAATATATCGTATTTCAAATTCAACTTTTAAACATATTTCAAAATATATTATAGGTGATCCTCGTTTCAAATCAATCCATAAAACACGCAAAGACATAATTTATGCATGGACTCAGAAAGAGTTCAAAAACCTAGAAAGACTAAACAGAATAAAGGTTAAAGCACCCAAACCTATTATTTCTAAAAACAATGTTTTGGTTATGCAATACATAGGCAATACAACACAGCCTGCGCCTCTTTTAAAGGATGTACACCCAAAAAATCCTAAAAAAGCATTCGATACATTGGTTTCTTATATTTCAAAGATGTACAACAAAGCAGGTCTTGTACATGGGGATATTAGCGCCTACAATATCTTATATTTCAAAGATGATTGTTATCTAATAGATCTAGGGCAAGGTGTTTTAGTAGAACACCCTAATTCTTTAGAATTTTTAAAAAGAGATATAAAAAACGTAGTAAATTATTTTAACAAGTATAATATCAGGGCTGATGCTGAAGAGATTTATAATAAACTCTTAGATAAAAAACGTGATAATTATGAAATATCTTAAAGTACCAATGGATCGAGTTGGTGTTTTGATAGGTCATAACGGCCAAACTAAAAAAGAGATAGAAGAAACCTGCAGTGTAACACTTAATATCGATTCTAAACAAGGTGAAGTAGTAATAAACGAAGAAAAAGAAGAAGATCCTTTAAAATTAATTAAAGTAGAAAATATCATAAAGGCCATAGGACGCGGCTTTTCACCAGAAAATGCATTTGCACTCATGAATGACGAATCAGATTTCTTTGTTTTTGATCTTCGCGAGTATGCTGGGAAAAAAGAAAATCATATAAGACGTTTGAAAAGTAGAGTTATAGGTAAAGAAGGAAAAACACGTAAAGTATTGGAAGATCTTACCGACTCAAAAATATCAATTTATGGTCATACTGTCTCAATTATATCAGGTATGATGAGAATGAATATTTTAAAAAAAGCAGTCGATATGATACTAACAGGTAGCAAACAGGCAACAGTCTATAGGTTTGTAGAAACACAGATGAAAGAACTACGCAGGTCAGAAAAACTAGGTTTTTAGATGGGAATTCTTTTAAAGCATTGTGTTATTCTGTGTTGCTAGTCTTCAGGTATTTTTTGTGCCGTCGTAGCTCAGTTGGTGGAGCACTCGGCTGTTAACCGAGCGGCCGCCGGTTCGAGTCCGGCCGACGGCGTTAAATTATTTTTGACATTTTTACAAGAAACCTTTATATAATATTTATAAAAGAAGAATAAATGTAAAAAAGAATACACCAATGTTTGAAAAAAAGGATGGTAAATAGATGACAAAAATAATGATTGTTGATGATGAACCACACATCGTTTTATCTATAAAAGAAGCTCTTAAAGAATCAAAAAAAGATTTTGATGTTATAAGTGCAGAAAATGGTATAGAATGTCTTAAAATGTTGAATAATGGTGAAAAACCAGATCTTATTCTTTTAGATATTATGATGCCAGGAATGGATGGATGGGAAGTTTTAAACAAAATACAAGCAAATTACAAAGTAAATAATATACCAATCATTTTTTTAACTGCAAAAACAGATGAATTTACAAAAACATTTGGACAGTCAGTTGCTATGGATTTCATTGAAAAACCATTTGATTTCTACGACCTTGAAAATAGAATAAACATTGTTCTAAAAAAAGCATATGTAAAATCAACGCTTGAAGAATAAAAGCAATATCTTTTTTCTCATAATTTTTGTTTCGCAACACTATTAATTATTTTACTTTATATTTTAACTACATACCTATTTACATATGTATCTGCGAAAAACGTACTTAAATGCATAATCAATCCTAGGAAATGGAAGGAATCGGGCTGGTAGTTTTTAGAGTGCATCCCATCCCCTCCTATGTGTGAGGCCGGCCCTCCTTCTCTTTTCTCAAAACAATACTAATACTTTTTTATAAAAAAATTTATAGTTTCAATCAATACAGTTTTTCCATGGCTAAAAAGAAAGAACAAGACAACAAAGAAAAAAACGGAAATAAAACTTCTTATACTGTAGAGGATTCCTTAAAGATTGCAGATGAAATATTTCAGATGGGAAAAGAAAAAAAATATAATATTGGAGCATTTGTCCATGGTTTAATTTTTGCTCAAGAATATATAACACATACATATAAAATCCCACAGCAGCAAATAGCTGTTATAAAAAGAGATTGCCGTAAATATTTCAAAGGAATGGAAAATATACAAAAAAAATAATTTTTTTAATTTTTCATCATATCCTATCTGTAATTACATATGCAGTTAAATATGCATCCAAAAAATATATAAAAGAACTATACATTTTTGATGATTAGAAAGCAGGTATCGGTAGATAATACTGATTAATAAAGTATGTGTGTGGATTGGTGAATATGATGGGATGTGAGCTAAAATCCAATGTTAAGTTGGATTATATTCAAGATTTTGAAATGATGTTTGAGAGGATGAAAGTATCTCGTCCTCGAGAAGCAGCTGTTTATTACTCAATACTTGTTGTGGATTGTCCGAAAGAGTTTTCTGATTTTTTAAAAATCGCTGAAAATCTAGCAAATTTGACTAGAAGGCCTCTTGAAACAGGTCGTGCATCACTTCTTAAAAATGGGCTGATTGCAAAGGTCCTGTTTTCAAATGATTCAGATGAGGATTTCGGCCGTGAAAGCTATCTTCCTGCACATCCAAGAGCTGTATGGGAAGATATTAAAAATGATCTTAAACAAGTAATTGCAGAGGATACCTTCAATGTTATAGAACATAGACTAGGAAGTTATGGGGATTTTTATAGTAAAAACTTTGAGAAATATGGTGTTAAACTAAAACGCAATGGAAATGTTACACTTCAGTATAGTGGTAAATGGATTCTTTATAATGTTTTAAACAACTGCATTGAAAACAAGAATGCTCTTAAAATGCAGGTTGGAGGAGAAAGATTCTTTGAAGAACCATTTGTAAAATATTTCAAAAAATTCCTTGAGCTTGATATGAAAATACAGCTAATTATTGATAATGCAAAAAATATGGGTGAAATAAACAAACTAAAAGAAGTATACGGTGACAACTTAGAGATAAGATTTTTCAATGAGGATGTAAGCGGTACTATGAGAAACTTTGTATATGGTAAAGAAATCGCTGTAAATGGTATTAAAATACTTCCTGAAAAAAGCCATGAACCATCATACATTGGAACTGCTTATGTCGATGTTGAGGATATTCATCTACTTGATGAAAGATTTAATAACCTCTGGGATATAGCAAAACCACTTCAGAAGACACCCGCTCAAAAAACAAAAAAAGAATAATTTTTTTATCTTTTTTTTTATCTGAAACGTACTGTTTCAAGGTTACTCATAGCATTTGTGCTAATATTATATCGTCTGTGAATGGCACTGGCTATATCCAGACATTTACTTTCTTCACCATGTCCAAAAATTATTCTTTCAGGTCTGGGGCTCATATTATTTACAAAGTTCATAAGTTGTTTTCTATCACTGTGACCACTGAAACCATCACAAGTCTCAACATTCATTTTCATCTTAATGTTTATTACTTCTCCACCAGTATTGAGAGGTATTTCCTCCCATCCTTTTTGAATACGTTTACCAATTGTGCCTTCTGCCTGATAACCAACAAAAGCAATAGTGTTCTTTTTATCAGAAGCCCATTCCTTGAAATACTCCATAACAGGACCGCCATTCATCATACCACTTGTGGCAAGTACTACACAACTCTTTGGATGATCATTTATTATCTTTTTTCTCATCTCATGACCATCGACACGTTTGAAGATATCAGAGAGAAGAGGGTTTTCACCCTTTTGAAATACCTGAGAGCGAAGTTTATTATTCAAATATTCAGGATAAGCAGTATGTATCGCTGTTGCCTCCCATATCATGCCATCAAGATACACATTTATCTTAGGTATCTTTTTAGTACGAACCAGGTTTTCAAGAACAATCATTACTTCTTGAGAACGACCCACTGCAAAAACAGGGACCAATAGTTTTCCTTTTCTTTTAAGAGTACTCTGTATTATATCACTAAGTCGCTCTGTTGCTTCTTTACGTGATGGCTGAAAATCCTCTCTGCCACCATATGTTGATTCCAAAAAGATTGCTTCAAGCCTTGGAAAACGGTTTATAGCAGGGTTAAAAAGCCATGTACGCTCATATTTTATATCTCCACTAAATGCAATGTTATAAAGCCCTTCACCAACATGAAAATGAGCAATTGCAGATCCAAGTATGTGCCCTGCATTATGAAAAGTAAGACGTACATCAGGAGTAATATCTGTTGTATCGCCATAACCCATTGCGATACAATGTTTGATCGTATCGCGAATGTTTTCTGCAGAATAAGGTATTTTTTTAGCATCAGCTGCTGCTACCTTTAAATAATCCATTTGAAGAAGAGTACTCATATCACGAGTAGGCGGAGTACAATAAACAGGACCGTCAAAACCATACTTATAAAGAAGCGGGATAAGACCACTATGATCAAGATGAGCATGAGTAAGTACTACTGCATCAAGATTTTCAAAAGGAAGAACCTCAGGTAAATGTAGATACGGTGTAGAATTATCAGATGATACATCAACACCACAATCAATCATAATCTTACTATCTGGTGTATGAAGAAGACTACAAGACCGTCCTACTTGTCTAAAACCACCAAGAGCAGTGACTCTAATAAATTTTTCACCATCTGAAACACCACGATGCAGCCTACGACCGACTTTCCTTAGGATTTCTTTGCGCTCCTCACTCATAGAACGCAAATAACCGCGGATTTCCTTAACTGTTTTAGATTGAATAGGCGGGGTACGAATGATTCTTGGAGTCCAATTAATTTGTTTACGTATCTCATTTAACAAAGAACCCTGTTTACCAATAGCAACACCAGGTTTTACCGCCTCAACGGTGACCTCTCCTACATCAGGTAAAAAATAAATGTTTGTAACCTCTGCATCCTTTGGAATAATCCTTCTTATTTTCTTCTCAGCAGTATCAATATCAGTAATAACAGATGGATCAGGTCTTACAACTATACGTTTCTGAAGCATTTTAGCAAGTTGTTTTACCAAATCATCATTTTTTGCGAATTTATCAGGATCTTTGGTATAAACTACAACTAATGCTCCTTCAAACTCGACATCTGAGACATCGATACTCGGCGGGATAACTGCTCGTACTTTTCCTTTAATTTCTCTTAAAACATCGTCTACAGGCAAATCTGCCACCTTCAAATATTTTTTATTAATATATTTTGTCTAAATTAAATCTAATAGTTTGATAATTTTAAATCAAAGAGATAATAAATAAATTAGAGATTTTTTTTTATTGATTTGTTTTTTCTATTTTTTCCAATCTTTTTTTAACTTCATCCTGGGAGATTGGTTTAAAACCATCTTTTGAGATAACAGCGATATTTGTCATTCCTCCTGAAGCAGAGTCACGTTTTTTTGCTGCTCCAATTGCTCTTATCGCCATATCAATTCCTTCATCAACTGTTAAATCATCTTTATATAAGTCTTCTAAAACACCAAATACATACGGTGATCCAGATCCACCTGATGTGTATTTATCAGGTATTGCACCACCAGCTGCATCAAGTGAATAAACATGACCTCCATCACTGTCAAAACCACCTAGTATTAATTGTACATAATATGGCATAAATTTCCTCTGGTTCATGATATTTGACATAAGAGTAGCTGCGCTTTCAACTGGTATTTTAGAATCACGTTTTAACCTGTAGAGATTAGCTTCTGCTGTAAGATATCTGGCAAGAACCTGCAGGTCACCTACAAGACCAGCTGTTGCTAGTGCTAAGTGATCATCTATTTTGTATAGTTTCTTTGTTTCTTTATGTGCAATCAAATGACCCATTGTAGCACGGGTTTCTGTTGCGATTACAACGCCTTCTTTACATACTATGCCTAGTGTAGTTGTTCCTGTTTTAGTTAACTTTTGATTTTCCATAATAACTCCTCAAAAACTTGGGTAAAACTCTTAGGGTTAGAATGATACAACCTTTATAAATAATTTACGTAAATTAAATGTTTTTTATCCTGAGAAGAGAGCTGCTACTTTGTCAACCTGATCTTTATGAGCCAAAACCGTTACTCTATCACCTGAGAAAAGCTGTACATTATCAGTTGGAATAATGAATTTATGATCACGTTCAATTGCGACAATCAAACTTTTTTTAGGAAGACCAAGTTTTTTAATGGTTTTACCAGAATGCCTTGATTTTTCAGGTATGGGAACACGAAAGATTTCTGCGTGTTTGCCTACGTTCATATATTCTTCTACATTAGGATGTTTTATTGATTTGTAGAGTTGCTCAGCCATTACAATATTTGGGCTTTTAATCATCCTAACTTCTTTTTCCATGTACATAGGCTTGCTTTCTTCTTGATTCACTACTGATACAAGGTTTTTCACTCCCTTGTTTTTTGCAAGAGAAATAACCATAAGATTAGTTGCATCATCATCAGTGGTTGCAACAAGCACATCGGCTTTTTTTACTTCTGATTCATCAAGTGTTTCTTCTTGTGTTGCATCTGCATTTATAGCTACTGCATCATATTTTCTAGCTATTTCTTCACAAGCTGTTTGATCCTTATCTATTACTATAACATTGTGATTACCGTCTTTAAGAGCAACTTCTGTAAGACGTTTTCCAATGCCGCCGGCTCCAATGATTACTATGTACATCTTTGTGCACCTATCCAATTACCAACTTTGGGTTTAGCTTGGTAAATTTTTTGCCGTTATTAAAACTTTTGATTGATTTAACTATTTATCATATAAAAAGTATGATTGTTAAGCAAATAAGTTAATTTATAATGACTAGCAATTAACATTTAATTTATTTTTCATAATGAATATAATTAAATACTTGAATTTAAGCATGAATATATATTTTATAAATTAAGTTAAGTAATAAACTTAATTTATTATTGTTTGTATTTAAATGCTAAAAATCATGATAAATAATGTCATATTTCAATGTTAACAATTGTCATAGCACTTACATTAAAATGATAGATAAACTCTATCATGGTTTATATTAGTCGCAATTTTTTGAAAAACCTGACTAAAATATGGATTTATGTTATGAACCAAGCATAATATTAGATATAATATATTATTCATTATAATACTTATTAGCAATATCCTTTGCTATTTCCAAATATAATTCAATTTTTGTATCTAC
>CAZQEU010000024.1:0-20457 GCA_964592335.1 uncultured Thermoplasmatales archaeon | reverse complement strand
TAATGATAAGGCTTCATTATTCTATCTGATAATCAAAAAAGTGCAAAAGCTTTGTGATTAATTTTTTTTTAACCTTTTACAACTCCAACGGGTTTAAGCTTAACAACTTTTTTTGATATACCTGATCCATCAGAAATATTTACTACTTTTCTAATATTTTTGTATGCACCAGATGCCTCCTCTGCTGCAACTTTAAAACTAGCAGGATGAACATATATTCCTCTATTCTTAAGTTCTTTTACAACTTGTTCACCACGCCATCGTTTCAAAGCTTTATGCCTTGATAGCATTCGCCCTGCACCATGACATGTACTTCCAAATGTCTCCTCAGATTCATTTGTTCCTTTCAGAAGATAACTCTCAGTACCCATATCGCCCGGAATTAAAACAGGTTGACCCACATCTCTATACTTTAAGGGTATCTCTTTTTTGTCAGGTCCAAAAGCACGAGTAGCTCCCTTACGGTGAACATAAACTTTTCTTTTTTTACCGTCAACGATGTGTTCTTCAAACTTACCAATATTATGACAGACATCATACACTATGTCCATCTGCATATTTTCAGCGGTATCATTAAGAACTTTTTCAAAGGATTCACGAACCCAATGAACGATAAGCTGACGATTTGCCCATGCAAAATTTGCAGCACAGGCCATTGCCTTCAAATACGCTTTTCCCTCCTCTGAGTTTAGAGGTGCACATGCAAGTTGTCTATCAGGAAGCCAGAAATTATATTTTTTAACGGCTTTTTCTAAAACTCGAAGATGATCAGTGCAAACCTGATGACCAAAACCACGTGAACCGGTATGAATCATAACAGTTATCTGTCCTTTATCAGTAATTCCAAAAGTCTTTGCAGCATTGGTATCATATATCTCATCAACCTTTTGAATCTCAAGAAAATGATTTCCTGCACCAAGAGATCCTACTTGTGAAAGACCCCGATGTTTTGCTTTTTCAGATACATAAGAAATATCTGCATAATCAAGACAACCTTTTTCCTCTAAATACTCTGTGTCTTTTTCCCATCCATAACCATTTTCAACAGCAGATTTTGCTCCAAATAATAAAACATTTTCAAGTTCTTTTCGAGATAAACGTATTTTTGCTTTTGAGCCAAGACCTGATGGCACATTTTCAAACATTTTGTCGACAAGAGATTTGATTTTTTCTGAGTTGAGATCTTCGATTGTTAAATTAGTTCGAACAAGTCTCACGCCGCAGTTAGATACAACAAAATTGTTAGCAATAAAATTATGATGTTTATTTTCAACGTTAAAATCATATACATCTGTACACGATTCTTCAGGAATGATTTTAGCGATTTTGTCCCAAACTAAGCCAGATTTTCCAAGATCTGAAGACATTTTATCGAGATATTCATTAAACTTTGGAAAACAAAAAGCAATTCGGGGGCTTGTTTTTCTTTTTTCGTATAATGTACGCTCGATAAATCTTAAATTGATATTTTTAGAATGAATTTTTTTTAAAATTTTTTTAGCACCAAAACCGTTTTCCTTCATTTTTTCAATAATTTCTAAAGATTTTTTTCTCTCTGATAGAACATTTTCTTTTAAGATTAAATATTGAGTTGCAATGTTAGCAAGATGATTTCTTTTTTTGTTGTATTCAAAACCAATTTTGCTCCAGAGATTTATAAGATTCTCAGATTTTGAGCTAATCAGCAGTCTTAGCCGATATGATACTACATTATTTTTCCCAACATACTCTTTTCTTATTCCAATTACATTTGATTTAACATCAAATTCCTCTAAAAGCTTTTTTATCTGTTTTAAAAAATCAGATCCTGTATCAACGTATCCATCATGTTTATTCATACTTAGCACAGGTGAATAAAAATTATAACCATGTTTTGTAACTGTGGAAGGTGAGGATAGCTTTGCTCCAAAAAACGAAGATAAAAATAATCTTTTTTGCCATAGTTTTAGGTTAAAAAACCAGCTAGGTAAAACATAATCCTGTGAACATTTGTTTCCAACAGGAATTCCTAGAGACATAATCAAAGTAGCAAGGCTTGATGCTGTGGTTTTTATGCTATATTCCACTCTATGAAATTTGACATTACTATACATTGTTCTTATTTCATGGTCTCTCTCTCTATTGTATACTCTTGATGCTTTAAAACCAATTTTCTTGATATCTTTTTGAATATTTTTTAGGTCTTCAGGCTTTCCATAGAACCAAATAATTCCTTTATTACCTATAAACGTAATTGATCCATCTCCGAGGATATAACCAATTATTTTCAATAAATATGGGAGTTTTTTATTATTAAACTTCAAAGGTAATAAATTTCTTTTTTTAAGTTCTCTGACTGTTTGTGACATATTCTTTTTTAAAGGAAGATTCAAAATATCTTCTTCAGATAAAATTAGGTCATTAGAAGGTTGTTCATAGTTTACTCCAGAGAAAGGTAAAACTGCAATATTTTCGTTTAATCCAATTTTGTGAAGGGGTTTCATACCTTTATTTGTATAGACAGGATGATCAGATGTAGCTGTAATTGTCCTATTGCTTTCAGTAAAAATCTTTAAGATTCTCTTCTTTGTTTTAAACTTCATAAAAGCCCTGATCTTTGTGTTAACGATTTTCTTACCAAAATTAGCACATTTTATGTTATTATCCATCCAAATATTTTCAAACTCTTTTATTTTAATTCTGTAACCATGTTCATGTAAAATTAGAGAATCCCCAGATAAGCAATTAATATCAAAACCAATTCCACCAGGAGATACAACACCTTCTTGAGCATCGGTTGCAGCAACTCCACCTATTGGAAAACCATAGCCCCAGTGAATATCAGGCATGGCCATAGCCCTTCCAACTATTCCCGGAAGCATCGTAACATTTGCAATTTGTTCTGCAGCATCATCTGAACGTATAGAGGGTATCATCTCTTCGTCAGTATATATCACTGCAGAAGTGTTCATTTTTAGATTATTGTTTTTTCCTTTATACGTAGATGGAATTTCATATCTAAAATCATCAATTTTTTTCAGTGGACCATTCCAACTCATACTTATTGGGCAAATGCTTAATGCTTAAAAAATCTTGTATAAAATTTGTTGAAAAAAGTTTTATTTTTTCTTTCTTAAGTATGGTACACCTGTTTTTTTGTTTTCTTTTATTTCATAAGCCTTTGGCAACGTTATAGGCTCTGCATCTTCAGGTTCTCCTTTACTGAAAAACCTTATAGTTCTTTTTTTACCATTTTTAGTAATTATCTCTTTTTTATAGAGTGTGTAATCTCCATAAATAAAACCTTTTTTTTGTGATTTTTTTGTTTTTTCAGAGTTATCTTCAAATGATTCCCATTCATCTTCTTCTGAAAAATCATCTTCTTTTATGTAGGGGTTTTCTTCTACCTTGTCTATCTCTTCTTTTTCTTTAAGATTACTAAGATATTCTTCTAATTCTTTTTTTATTTGTTTTGCTAATTTTCTTCTTATGCCTTTTATCTTTGTGAGTTCTTTTATTGTTGTAATTTCTAAATCTTTTATGTTTAAGATGCTGTTTTCATTTAGAAGATTTTTGATTTTTTTGTTTATACTAGGTAATTTAATTAAGTTATAATCTTTTTCTTCTTCAACTTCTTCACTTATTGATTTTTCTGGTGTTTCTTCGATTATTTCTTCTTCAATGAATAATTCTTCATCAAGTTTTGGTTCTTCTTTTTCTTCGAATTCTTTTATCTTTGTATCTAGTTGTTTTGATTCTTCTTCAAAGAATTCTTCATCTTTAAAATATTCTGCATCTTCTTCCATTATCATTTGTTCTTCTTTGATTTTGTCTTCTGCTCTTAATCCTTCGATGTCTTTTTTTATTTGTTTTGCTGTTTTTCTTTTGATTCCTTTTATTTTTTTGATCTCTTTATATGATGCATTTTTTAGTGATTCTACTGATTTAAAACCATTATCATATAGTTTTATTGCTGTTTCATCATTGATTGATTTGAGTTCTTTGAAAATCTTTATTTTTTCAGTATCTGTATTTTTTTCTTCTATCTCTGATTCTTTTAGGGTTTCTTCCTCTTCTAAGGGCTTCCATTCATCTGGTTCTTCTTTTTTGGTTTCTATTTCTTCTTTTATCTCTTTCTCTATCTTTTGTTCTAATCTTTCATCTTCAGGTGTTTCTAAATCTTCTTCTACAGGTTGCCATTCTTTGTTATTGCTGAGTTCAACAGGATGTAAAGGTTTTTTTTCTTCTTCGAAATCTTCTTCTTTTTTAATTTGATCTTTAGTTACTATTCCCTCAGATGATTCTCCTATAGGAATTGGTTTTACTTTTGCAGATTCAATTATTTTTTTGTCGATTTCTTCTTTTATTTTTTTAGCCTTTTTACGATTTATGCCTTTTATATTTTTTAGTTCTTTAACATCAATGTTTTTTAATGAGTTAAACGAGTTATAACCTTCATTATAAAGTAAAACCGCTGTATTCTCATCGATGCTTTTTATATCCTCAAAAGGTTTTATTTTCTCTTCTAGAGGTATTTCATCTTCTATTTTTTCAAATTCATCTTCTGAAATTTCTTTTTCAGCAGTATCTCCTATCTCAATTTTTTTGTTATCTTCAGTTTTCACTGAATCTTTTTTATCTTCCTCTATAACATCTTTGTCTTTTTTTATTTTTTTACCACAATGATAGCAAAAAACCATTTCTTGGTCTATAACACATCCACATTCACTGCAGTAAACTGTTTCATCTACTGTTATTACATCTAATTTTTCTTCTGTTTCTGGTGTTATTTCCCATGTTTGTGGTTCCGGTTCTGTTAGTTCTTCTTTTATTTGTTTTGCTGTTTTTCTTTTGATTCCTTTTATTTTTTTGATCTCTTTATATGATGCATTTTTTAGTGATTCTAAAGTCGTGTATCCATGTTTGTATAGTGTTTTTGCTGTTTCTTGGTCTATACTTTTTATCTCTTTGAATACCTCTATTTTTTCTTCCGGTTCTTCTTTTATTTCTTTTTCTAATTCTTTTAGTGTTTCTTCCTCTTGAGTTGGTTCCCAAGTCTCAGATTCCGCTGATTGTGTTACTTCTTCAAATTTTTTCTCTTCTTCTGGTATATATTCACCAGAGTCTACTTTTTCCCATTTGGATGTAACCTCTTTTTTTTCAGGTTCAACTTGTGTAAACTCAACTGTCTCCTCTTTTTCATGTTCTTTTTCCTCTTCTGGTTCAATTTCTATGAATTCTTCTTCATGAATCTCAGTTTTTTCTTCCGTTTTGATCTTTTTTGGTTTTACTTCTGTAAATTCAGGTACACTTGATTTAAACTTTTTTATCTCTATTAGTTCTTCATCTTCTGGTTTGATGATTTCTGCTTTTTCAAAAGTTTCTTTTTCATTTTTTATCTCTGTAAACTCAGGTAACTGAATAGTTTTTTTCTCTATTCTTTCATGGATGATAACTGTAGGTTTCAGAAGATTTTCTTCAGATACATCTTTGTTTTCATGTACTGTTTTTTTAAAAACAGCTTCTTTTTGTGCAGATTCATCTAATCTTTCTTTTAATGTTTGCAGATATTTTTCATCTTCAGAACTTAATTCTTTGAAAGAATAATTATCAAGAACATTGTGAATTTTTTTGATTTCATTTTTTTTGTCTTTTTTCTTTTTAGACATTATAATAAACCACCAGATACTTATTTATGCAGTAATATTATTCTTTTAGCTAATATATTTATATGTTGTTTGACACTTCTTACCATAACTTCATATATAATAGTATAAGAGACTTATTATATTAATATTTTATCTTAATTGTTTTTGCTAATTAAACTCAAAATTTGAGTTTTTTTTATTAAAAAGTTTATTAACTAGTTTCTACATGTCCTTTTTTTTAGATTCACATGAATTTCAAAGAAAAGGATATAATATCAATAAAAGATTTTTCAAAAAAAGAGATAAACTTTATTCTTAAATACGCAGAAAAAATGGTTCCATATGCTAAAGGAAACAGATATAAAAAACTACTAAAAGGAAAAGTAGTCTCCTCATTGTTTTTTGAACCAAGCACTCGTACAAGACTAAGTTTTGAAAGCGCAATGAACCGGCTGGGGGGTAGAGTAATAGGTTTTTCAGATCCTGGTGGAACCTCTCAAAAGAAAGGAGAAAGCCTTGCAGATACTATTAGAATGGCCGATTCGTATAGTGATATAATTGTAATCCGTCATCCTCACGAAGGTGCAGCAAGACTTGCAGCAGAATTTGCAGAAGCACCTGTTTTAAATGCAGGTGATGGAGCTGGAAGACATCCTACACAATGTTTACTCGACTTGTTTACGATTAAAACAGAGAAAAAAAACATAGGCAAAAATAAGATAGTACTAGTAGGGGACCTAAAATACGGTCGAACTGTACATTCCTTGGCATATGCGTTGGCACTTTATGGTGCAGATTTAACTTTTGTTTCTCCAAAGAGTCTAAAAATGCCTAAGGAGGTAATAAGAGAGTGTAATAATCTTGGAGTCGAACCCCTTCAAACGACAAACCTAGATAAAGTGGTAAAAAACGCTGATGTTTTATATGCTACAAGAATACAAAAAGAAAGATTTCCTGATGCAGAGGAATATAACCGGGTAGTAGGTTCTTATCAGATAGACAATGAGCTTTTAAAAAATGTAAAAAAGAACCTTGTTATAATGCATCCTCTTCCAAGAGTAACTGAGATTCTTCCCGAGGTTGATAAAACACCTTATGCTTTTTATTTTAAACAAGCATTTAATGGAGTACCAGTAAGAATGGCTCTGCTTTCTCTTGTATCGGGGGTTTTATTATGAAAAGAGAGCTAAAGATACCCCTTATTAAAGATGGGACAGTGATAGATCATATAACTGCGGGTAATGCTGTAAAAGTTTTACGTATACTTGGCATACCTGAAAAATCAACATCAGTTGTAAGTGTGGCGATGAATGTTAAAAGTAAATTTGGTAGAAAAGATATTGTAAAGGTTGAAAACCGTGAATTGGATACTTCAGAGGTAGATAAAATAGCGTTGATTTCTCCAAAAGCATCAATTAATATAATCAGGAATTATAAGGTTGCAGAGAAACATCGTGTAAATTTACCTGATGAACTTGTTGGAATAGTATGTTGCTCAAATCCAACTTGTGTTTCTAATGCAAAAGAACCAATTAATACAAGGTTCAAAGTAGTAAATAAGGATCCATTAAGAATTAAATGCTGTTATTGTGAACGTGAACCTGAGGATATCTCTGAGAGAATTATTTAAAGCTCTTTAATTATCTCTTTGGCACGATCTAATTTTACTTTTTCTTCTTTTATAAGTTGTTCTGCAACTTTATCAATCTGATTTTTTGAGGCACCTGCCATAACAGCGATATTTTTTGCATGAAGTTTCATATGTCCTTTTTGAATGCCTACGGTGGAAAGAGCAAATACTGCAGCAAAGTTTTGTGCAAGACCAAGTGCTGCTACAACTTCTGATAGTTGCTTTGCAGATTTAACCCCAAGAATCTTTTTACAAAGACGAGCCTTTGGATGTATATTACCTGCACCACCAACAATACCTATTGCACAAGGGATCTCTATTTCACCTACAAGATTTCCATCCTTATCTTTATGATATTTTGTAAGAGATGTATATCTGCCATTCCTCGCGGCATATGCATGTGCTCCTGACTCAATTGCTCTGAAATCATTGCCTGTTGCAATAATCAAAGAATCAATCCCGTTCATGATGCCCTTGTTATGAGTTGCAGCCCTATAGGGATCAATACTTGCAAGAGTGTAAGATTCAATAAATGCATCAACTACTTTTTCTCCACCTATCTTCTCTTTGTCAAATACTGCTTTTGCTTTTGCTATTCTTTTATCTGCAAGATTTGAAAGAATTTTAAGACGGATATAACCACCAGTGAGCTCCTCAAGCATTGGGGCAAGTGCTTCGCACATAGTATTTACTGCGTTTGCACCCATAGCATCACGAACATCTACAACTATATGAGTAACTATCATCTTTCCCATTGGGCTATCTAAAATCCTAACTTCTAAATCTTTAGCGCCACCACCAAGATCTACTAAGATTTTATCCTGAGCATTAGCAAGTTCAAGAAGCTGTTTTTTATGATCAATTATTTTTTTTGCTGCACTTGCTGCATCATCTACTTTTAATAGCTGCAACTGTCCTATCATAAGCGGCTGGGTGACCTCTGTTTTAAAGCCACCTTTTAACCTTGCTATTTTTGCAGCATTACTTGCTGCTGCTACAACACTTGATTCTTCTGTAGCCATTGGTATAACATAGTCTTTATCATTTATCAAGAAGTTAACTGCAATACCAAGGGGTAATTCAAAGGTTCCAATAACATTTTCAATCATCCTATCTGAAGTATCGATATCTAGAAAGCTGGAGAACAATTTTTTATCTTCCTCTGTAAGATCAGCAAAATCACTTACAAAATCAATTCTTTTTTTAACTGGTAATTTATAAAAACCAGAAACTTTTGATGATTTATTAGTCATTTCATTTTCCTCCCTATTATTGGAATGCTGAAAAAAACTAATTGTTTTTAAGATTGTTGATTTAATAATCGCTGTTTAACGTAATTTTTATTCTTTTAAACCAATTTTTTCATTTAGATAATTAAGGAAGGTATGGTATATATCACTCCTGATCTTGCCTTTGATTTCTATGTCTATTGAGTGCTCCTTTTGAGAATGTATCTTCTTTATTTTAATTACTGCTATTGCATTTTCAACATCATCTAATTTAGCTGTTATCTCAAGTGTTTTTCCTCTTGTGATTTCTCCTGAAAAATCTTGGATTTTATCAATTGTTTTTCTCAAATCTGATTTTTTTTCAGGATGCTCATATAATACTTTTTTATCAACAACAATCTTGACAGTGTTTCTAAATTTAGCTTTAGCAAGACCTCTTAAGATCAATTCTGCTGTCGGGAAAAGTTCAAAATCTTCTTCAACCTTTTTCAAACCGATAAGTCTGCATATCGTACAAGAGGATTCAATTACTTTTTGTTTTACATCAAAATCAAATTTTATGTGAAGATTTGTCAAATATTTTTTTTTAAACTCATGTTTCCTTTTATCTTCTTTACTTGGATGGCTTGCATCAACCCAGTCTATTACTTCTTTAGGAGAGCCCATAACCCAGGGTGGTTCACGAAAATTACTATTATATCTGCTCATACAAAAAACCTCAATATTTAATAGTTTATATCTTTTCTCTTGTTTTAACAGCCATTCCATAGTTAAAACTGAGCATTTCCATCCTGTTAAGTATACATCTGCCAACTGCAATAAGATTATCTTTTCTATCAACTATAATACATTCATCAAGAGGCCTGAGCTCAGGATCACAATCTTCTACAAATTTTGCAAAAACACTTTTACCTTCTTTTACAAAATCAACTGCATCATCTTTTACAAAAACTCTTAGTAATGGTTTTTTTAGATTTTTATGTAAAAGTATTGCTCCTTCTTTTTTCAAAGTAAACAAACCATCCTGTGCACGCATTGATAAAACATGTTTTTCATTAAGATAGATATTACGAATCTTACCTGTTTTTTTGGATTTAACAATTTTTACTTTTCCATCTAATAGAATCTGTCCCGACTCTGATCCAAATTGCATATCTGCAACAGCAGCAATCTTTTTAAAATCAAAATTAAGGCTTTTTTCTTCATTTTTATCTATTTCATCTAATGTAGAAAGGCCTTTCCAGCAGATGACTCTGGCATCTCTTGTAAATTTTCTAAAAGAGTTACTTATATTTTTTTCTGTTTCTTCATCTGTAAAACTTGGAAAAATAGACTGTGCAAAAGGATACATCTCAGATAATTCCACAGGAACAGGTCCTAAAGAAGAATCCACTATCACATTTGTTTTACTATTTTTTTCATAAATCTGCTTTATTTCTTGTGAATAATGAGAAGAATATGGTTTGTTTCCCTCAGGAAGAACAACATATATATCTGATGTTTTTTTAAACCGCTCTAATAACCTTTTTTGCAATCTATAAATTATTGGCCTGTGGTAAGTATTGTTACCTGTATAAAATAAGGCTTTGTTTTTACTAATTTGCTCGAATTTTTCTAACCATATCTGGTTTTCCTCTAATTTTAATAAACCCAAGGATTCTAGTAAATAAGGATTTACATTTGCTCTTTTTTCTACTAACTCCCATAAAGAACCTTGAGAAATTGCATTTCTTATTTTCTTGAGTTCAGCAAAACTAACATATAAATTATGTTTAGCGATCTCAATGATTCTTTGTTTTTTACTAATTTTTTTAAGTTCATCTGCAGAATAATTTGAACAAACAGGACAGCAGCAAGGTAGTTCAGTTATATCATCTAGTTTTTCTGTACCCCAAGTAAAAATCATCCTTCCATCATTTGCATATTTAATATAAGCAGAAGAGTCAAAGAAATCACAACCCAATGCCACAGCTATCGGAAAAATCATTGGATGTCCTGCTCCAAAAAGATGCACAGGTTTACTAGGGTTAAGACCTTTTTTAGAACTTAGAATAATCCTGATAAGATCAGTATACCTCTGATTCTCCATAAGAGGAACCACTCCCCCTATCGGAAAAAAATCTCCCCCTATCTTTGATAGTTCCTCTGCACATTTAACTCTTAGATCAGGATAAATAGAACCTTGTACAGGAGTAGAGAGAATCATATCCTCTTTATTTTTTATACTTTTTTTTGCGCGTTTAATCGTTTCTTTCATACCTTCCTCTGCTTCTTTGAAAGTGTTATCAGGTTTACCAAATATATCAAGAATTGTTCCTATATCACTACCAATTTTTTTTTGAAACTCAACAATTTCAAGTGGTTTTACATCCACGTCTCCATAAATATATGATTGAAAAGTACCAGAGTCAGTCATAATCGGTCCATTAAAATCAATTAACTTGTGAACCCCATCATTTAATGCTTTTTTCCTAAGTTTTTCATCTTTTCTTATGATATATGAGTTGGTTATGACAATTTCTGTACCAAAAAGTTTTTTCATTTCTTTTGGTGGTATCACCATTTTGTTTGGGTTTATTACAGGCATCAGGTTTGGTGTTGTAACTATGCCATGTTTTGTAGTAAGTTTACAAATTCTTCCTGCTGCATCTCTTTTTTTTATCTCAAATTTCATAAACTGCCTCAAAGCCACTAATTATAAATTTGTTTTTTTATCTTTACACCTTTATAGATTGAATCAAGCACCTATTTGTATAGGATTAATAAGTCTTTTTAGAGTAGCTATAGCTGAAAGAGAGGCCATGTAACTAGAACCGGGGTTATTTGGATTTGGCATGTTTTCTACTTCTGCTCGTAGTCTACCAAATTTACCATGAGCAAGAATCTTATGGCTGTTTCTAGTAGCAACTGGGTCTACCACAATTTCTACTTTAGTTTCATCGAAACCGATTCCTGCAATTGAAAGATTCGCCGCGACATTAATGTTTTTAGGAAATTTTTTCACTGCATCTCTTGCAGAGCCATTAAAAACAACTTCTCTTTTACCATTTTTAGTTCCAAGAGCCTTAGGAGGCTTTGTTGTCACAAGTGTTACCTCATATATTTTTTCAACACTTGCTGATAAAATACCATCTATTCCACAAACCGCTCCGGATGGAAGATAAATCTTACATTTTTTTTCTCTAGCGATATCTTCAAGCTTTAATCTAAAATCATCATCAAATAAACTACCTATGCTCATTATTATTACGTCTTTACCTGAATTTAAAATTGTCTCAGCATATTCTTTTACTGCCACCTGAGATGCTGCTTCAAAAACCACATCGACTTCGTCCAGAAATTCTTTAACATGTTTTATCTCAGATTTTTTAACTTTTTCTTTTATTTTTTCACATGCTCTTTTATCTTTGTCAAATAGATATATTTTCTCAATTTCTTTTATTTTATCTGCAGCAATTGCAACATCAGAGCCAATTGCTCCGCAACCAATCATGCCGAGTTTCATTTTAGAACCCAAAACCTTAAAACAGAACTTGCTTATAAAAAATACTATCATGGATGAGTTGGAGTTCTATCTCAAAGAAGACTTAGGTTCTCAAGGAGATATAACATCAGATGCATTATTTATGGATGAGGAAGCTAAAGGATATCTAATATCAAAGGAAGAATGTATAATAGCAGGGATAAAAGAAATAGAAAAAGTGTTTGGAGAACTAAATGTTAAAACAAATTTTTTTGTAAAAGATGGAGATTTTGTAAAACAACAAACAAAAATAGCCGAAGTTACAGGAAAAGCAAAACCTATATTAAAAGCAGAGAGACTTGCATTAAACATTCTTTGTAGAATGAGCGGTATTGCAACTGAGACAAAAAAAATCGTGGACAAATGCAAAAAGATAAATCCAAATATACAAATTGCTGCTACAAGAAAAACAACACCGGGTTTTAGAAGATATGAAAAAGAAGCAGTGAGGCTTGGTGGAGGGTTTCCCCATAGATACGGTCTTTATGATGCGGTAATGATAAAAGATAACCATCTTAAAATAACAGGTTCACTAGAGAGATCTATTAATATAGCAAAAGAGAAAATAATAGATAAAATAATTGAAGTAGAAGTAGAAAATAAAAAAGATGCAATCAAAGCTGCAAAATTAAATCCTGATGTAATAATGCTTGATAATTTCAACAGTTTAGATGCAGAAGAAACAACACGTGAAATCCGTAAAATAAACAAAAAAATATTAGTTGAAATATCTGGCGGGATTAATCCTGATAATATAACCAAATATGCATCTTTTGCAGATAGAATTTCACTTGGATATCTCACCCATTCGGTAAAAAGTATTGATTTTTCACTAGAAATACAGTAGATTTTTAGCAAATATTTAATAGTAAAAATTACTTTACAATATTGTTAAAAATATAAAATTCACACATAATCGGGGCTTATTGTTGTGAGGGAGCATGGTGAATATATATGAAAAAGATTATTGAAGATGTTGTAGCTAATGAAAAAAAGAAAAAATCTAACAATAAAAATAAAAAAGTAAAATCAAAATCAAAAAATAAAAAGACAAAAAGTAATAAAAAGAATACTATGAAAAAATCTTTAACACGTAACACTGTTGATAGAGAACTTGAAGAAGTTTTATCAGGTCTTACTACTACAATAAAGGTTGTAGGATGTGGAGGAGCTGGTACTAATACCATATCCAGATGTATAGAAAGTCAGATAACAGGTGCAGAACTCATTGCAATTAATACAGATGCCCAGCATCTTCTTCTTGCTGAAGCACCTAAAAAAGTATTAATCGGTAAGCATCTAACTCGTGGACTCGGTGCAGGATCTCTGCCTCAAATAGGTGAAGAAGCTGCAAAAGAAAGCGAACAAGATGTACGTTCTACAGTTGGCCGTGCAGATATGGTTTTTATAACATGTGGACTTGGTGGAGGTACAGGTACAGGCTCTGCTCCTGTAGTTGCACAGATAGCCAAAGAAGCAGGAGCCCTTACAATTGGTGTTGTGACATTACCATTCAGTGTTGAAGGTCTTATACGTATGGAAAATGCAGAAGCAGGACTCAAAAGACTAAGAGATGTTTGTGATACAGTAATTGTTATTCCAAATGACAAACTCCTAGATATCGTACCAAATCTATCACTCAATGCTGCATTTAAAGTAGCAGATGAAGTACTAATGCGTTCAATAAAAGGAATTACTGAGATGATTACAATGCCTGGTCTTGTAAACCTTGATTTCGCAGATCTAAAAACAGTTATGAAACGTGGTGGCGTTGCAATGATAGGATTAGGAGAATCAGAGGGAGAAAACAAAGCAGTAAATGCAGTTGTAGAAGCACTCAACTCACCACTCCTTGAAGTAGATATATCAGAGGCAAGTGGAGCACTTGTAAATGTTACAGGTGGCGAAGATATGACAATATCTGAGGCAGAACGCGTAGTCGAAGAAATCTATAGTAGAGTAGATCCTAACGCTCGTATAATATGGGGTACAACAGTTGATCCAGAACTCAAAAGAAACATTCGTGCAATGCTAGTAATTACTGGTGTTAAATCAAAACAGATACTAGGGCCTGCACAAAAAAGCTTTGAAAACAAAGAATACGGAATAGACTTTGTAGCATAAAAAAATATTTTGGTTTAAAAAAAACCAAAAACCACTATTTTTTTACTATTTTTAGTATAAGCAAATTCTTTATATATAACTATTTATTTGACCCTTTAGACTCATTAGAGGTATAAAACTATGAAATTATTCAAACAAAAGAAAAAAACCGATGACAATCGAAGCTTTGTAGAAAAAGCACGAGATTTACAAGAAAATCTAGAGTCAAGAAGAAATAGAATTGGCAAAGGAAAATACGGTAGAGTTCTTAAAATGGCTAGAAAACCTACCAATGAAGAATATTCAAAGACCTCTAAAATAACGTTTGCAGGAATTCTTATAGTCGGTGGACTTGGCTTTGTTATATTTTTAATGGCAAAACAAGTAGCACCTTGGATAGCAGAAATGCTTGGATTAATTTAACAGGAGTAATTATATGGAAGAAACAAATTTTGATGAAAATGAAGAATTTAAACCTAAAACAAAAATTTTAACTATTAAAACACAAGTTGGAAAGGAACAAAATACAGCTGATTTAATAAACAGCCGTGCAAACAAATCAAAATTAGATATACCCTCCATACTTGTAACACCCGAACTTAGAGGATACTTGTTCATGGAAGGAACAGAGAAGGAACGCATCAAAGAAATGATTAAAACAATTGGTTATGCAAGAAATATGCTAGATGGGGATATACCAATTAATCAGATAGAACATTTTCTTGTCCCAGCATCAGCTGTTGCAAAGATTGCAGAGGGCGATGTTGTAGAGATGGTAGCAGGACCTTTCCGTGGAGAAACAGCTAAAGTAACTCATATTGATGATAACAAAGAAGAAATAACAGTTGAATTATTTGAATCAGTTGTTCCAATACCAATTACAGTACGTGGAGAACAAGTAAGAGTTATAAAAAGAAAAGAAGAAGATAAAGAAAATAAAAAAAGGAGTAATTAAAAAATGACAGAAACAGTTGAAGCACTTGTAGAAGGAGGAAAAGCATCAGCAGGTCCACCACTTGGACCAGCACTTGGGCCACTTGGCGTAAACATAATGCAGATAATAAACACGATAAATGATAAAACCAAACAATTTGATGGTATGAAAGTACCTGTAAAGGTAATAGTTGATCCAAAAACAAAGGATTTTGAAATAAAAGTAGGTACTCCACCTGCTGCATCACTCATTTTAAAAGAATTAAACGCTGAAAAAGGATCAGGAGCCGCAGGTACACATAAAATCGGTGATCTTACTGTAGACCAAGCAATAAAGGTTGCACAGATGAAACATGATAACCTACTTGGGAAAGAACTAAAACAAAAAACCAAAGAAGTAATAGGTACCTGTGTATCACTAGGAGTAACAGTAGAAGGTAAAAAACCACAAGAAATACAAAAATTAATTGATGAAGGAGATTTTGATTCTAAATTTCAATCTTAATTTCATTATCAATTTTTTCCTTTTTTTGATGATACGTTTTTTCAGGAGTACCATTAAGAAGCCTTCTTTGCATACTTTCTTTTGCATCACCTGAAAGAATATCTTTTTGAATGTACCTTTGTTCTCTTTCAATAGCAGACAATCTTTCATTTATATTTGACAGTGCTTCTTTTAATTGTTCTATAACCCTCTCATCCATCTCCATCAAAAACATTAATGTGTTATTGTTTTAAACATTTTTCTCATAAAAAAAATTTGTTATCAAATTCTTTTAAATCCTCTCTGGGCAAACTGTTTAATCGATTTAACCATCCTGTCCCTCCTGTAACTTAAAGGAAGAGTAGAGCCATCACCCCATGTTTTTTTCTTTTTAATTTCCTCTATCACACTTTTTGGGTTAATATCTGCTGTGTCAACAACTGTGTAAGCATAACCCGTATATTCTGGGATATGTGCATCGCTGCCGCCTGTTCCTCCTAAAGCATATTTTTTTGCAATTTTAGCGACTTTAAGATTGCTTTGAGGTACACTACATCCATTAAAAACCTCTATAGCATGTATTTTATCTTTAATCATTTTCAATTTTTCTTCTTTAATACCTGACATAGATCTTAAAATATGAGGAATAATAGGTATACCATTTGCATCTATTATTCTATCAACTGTTTCTTCAACACTCAGATTCTTTGGTACATCTTCTTTTATATCTAATGCTAAGATATGACCATCCAGACTTGATATTTCAACACCAGTTATTACAACAAAATCTTTCGGGGCTATTTTTAATGCTTTAAGGCTGCCTTTTAATGTGTTATGATCAGTAATTGCCATTCCATCAAGTCCTTTTTCTTGCAATATCTTGATGATCTCCTCAGGAGTTCCTACTCCATCCTCTGAGTATTGTGAATGAATGTGTAAATCAAGCTTTAACATAATTTTACTCCATTTGTTGCAAACATTGTAAAAAAACATTTGTATTATAACTTTATGTTAAAATGCGGATGCCGGGATTTGAACCCGAGTTATAAGCTTGGCAAGCTTAAGTGATACCAGACTACACCACACCCGCAATCTGTAAATTTTTAGACCATGAAGCAATAAACCCTTAAAAAGTATTATGGTACTTTCATTTTCTTAAGTGGTTTGCTTAGATGTCTTCTAGCACAAACCGGGACTTCATAAAAACCAGGTTTTATATCTCTTTTTTTCTCAATTCTTTTTGGTTCTTTACTTTTAGTAGAGCATTTCTTACATCTATATCCTTTGTTAGCACCTATTGATTTCATATGTTTACTACAAACAGGACAAATAGGATTCTCAACTTTTTCAAAATTTTCTTTAAGCTTGATAATCTTTATTTTTTCTAAGTTAATAGTTAAAGGATTTTCTCTTACACCACCGTAAACTTCTATAATATCACCGGTACTCAAACTACGAATAACGTCTCTAAACTGTTTTGTAGGCTCATATGCAGCACAATCTATTTCTCCCCTATCGTCTTTTAAGGAAAAAATCACATGTCCTCCTTCAATTGTAAAAGGTTTCTTACTAACTTCTCCTTTTGTTATTACCGATTCATAAACAGAGATATCTGCGATTTTTTTATTTTCAAGATGATCATCAGTTCCTTGATTACTCTCAAATATCATCCAACTCTCAACTTTTTCAGAGACAATTGTAGATTTAGCCTTAAATAAATCATCAAAGTCATCTCCCCTTATACCATATAAGACGGGGCAAGGCGAACTAGGAAGGAGTCTGTTGTGTTTATTTACATAATCATAGTTGTCAAAAGTTGAAGAAAACGATGAATCCATTTTAATTGTTGACTTATCATCAACAAATCTATCTAGTCCCCATTTATTTTTTTGCCGATATGTAATCAACTCAAAAGTTTTATCCTCTGAATTATTCCATGCAATTGATGCAGTAGCACCAATTAACCCTCGCATATTTTTATAACCCTTAAAAAAAGCGTTTTTTTCCTCCAATGTTTTTTTCACTTCATCTATAGTTACAACTTTTCTAACTGTTTTTAGATATAGATCAGAAACTGGTTTTTCTTCTAAAATCACTAGACCCGGGTTGGTATTTTCATCATCTAATATTGCAAGTCTATCAACTACAGAAGTTACTATATTTTTTACATCATCAAGATTAACATTTCTAGATGATTTTTCGTAACAAAAAAGATTTTTTCCTTTGAATTCACCTATTTTTGTTTTTCTATTTTTGCCTATACCAACTTGTAATGAAATAGCTCCGTTGCCACGTGTTTTCCATGGTATATTAGGATTCAGCCTTACAAGACGGGGAAAACCAATTATATCAAAACCATTATCAATTATATCATTAATAAGTACAATTGCAGTATAGGTTGTACAACCACCATTTCTTGAATCAGTATCGTCTATTCCGATCCAGATAAACAATCACTTCCCGATACTCTTATATATAATAATTTATTATGAACAACTCCATAGATGAATCGAACAGAGTTGTTATCGCAGGTCAGAGGAATCCTAACAAATGCGGGATTTTATGTTTCGGAACTATACTCAATGCGACCGGTAGGTTTTGACTTAGTCGCAAGAAGGGACAATTCACTTCTCATAATTAAAGTTTTAACAAATGTTGATGCGATGAGTGAAAATGTTGCAAATGAGCTACGAACACTATCAGTTCTTCTGAAGGGATGTCCTATCCTTATAGGGGAAAAAACAGGCCTCAGAAAACTCGAAGAAGATGTTGTATACGACAGATGTGGAGTACAAACAATAAACTCTCAAACACTTAAAAACCACTTGCTAGAAGGCATGCCTCTAGAAGTTTATGCAGCACCGGGTGGACTATATGTTAGCCTTGATACAGAAAAAATTAAAAACCTAAGAAAAGAACAGAATTTGTCGATCGGCTCTTTTGCAAGAGAATTAAAAGTATCGCGTAAAACTGTACAGATGTACGAAGACGGAATGAATGCAACAATAGAAGTAGCGATAAGAATAGAAGATACACTAGGAAGCAACATAACAGCACCAATAGACATACTAAAAAAACCATTACATCTCAAAACACTTAAACCAGCACCATCTGAACCAGAGGGTTTTAGAAAATTTCAGAAAGAAATATTTTCGATTCTTCAAAAAGTAGGATACAAAGTAATACCAATGGAGAGAGCACCATTTGAAGCAGTAAGCCAGGATAAAAAGAAAATACTTTTAACCTGTGTAGATAGATATGATAAAAAACTTTTAAAAAAGGCACATGTGGTAAATAGCATATCAAAAATCACTGAAAAACATGCAGTGATAATACCAGACAAAGAGGTTTCCAAAACAAACATAGAAGGAACACCACTAATCATAAAAAAAGAACTAAAAAAAGCTCGAGATCCTGAAGATATAATCAATATGATACTTGAGAGACTCTATAATAAAGATTAGCGTTAAAAAAATATTTTATTTTGTGTTATTAGACTTATTTCACTTTTGATAAAACAACCTTGATATAATCAGATCTAGTATTTCTAAATAACGTATCTTTTTCAGAAACAAAGACATCCACTGATTTCCCTAGTCTTTTTTTCAAACCTAGTTTTACTTCATTCATAATAATTTTAACAGATACTCCTCTATCTCTAAGATTATTATCAAAAACTAGGATACATTCAACTAAATCTTTTTTATGTTGAATAATCTGAAATTGCTTGATTTTATATGTATTATATTTTTCCATAATCTTGGCAGGGATACCTGTTAATGTTAGAGGTGATAGTAATTTGTTGTTGGGTAGGACAATCATATCGGCTTTTCTACCTTCAATTCGCGAAATCATTTCAGTATTTATCCCACACGAAGTATGATCATCAGTTTGTGTGATAAAATCTTCAATACCTGTATAACGAATGATTGGTGTTCCACAACCATATAACTTAGTTAATACAAGGGAGCCCGGTTTATTATTTTTTACAGGATTATTTTTTTCATCTAAAAACTCCATTAGTACATAATCTGAATGTATATGGTAATTAGAACTTTTGATACATTGAAATGCAAGAGGCCCTAATTCTGTTGCACCATATATATTTCTTATTTTTGTAGAAAAAGATTTCTCAACATAACTTTTTGTATATTCATCTAACATTGATCCCCCTGAAAATATACAATCTAAACTCAGGTTTTTCCCTAATCCTTCATTATTTAGAACAGCAAGTTTTCTTAACATATTTGGATCTGAACCTAAAAACTCTGGAGAAAAATCATTTAATTCCTTTATGATGTCCTCTGGTTTCTCCCCAATATGAATATACTTAATATTATTCATAGGGAGTATCTTCTTTATTAAAAAAGGAATGCTGCTGGAAAACATTGTATTTTCTATACTGCCAGGTTCCAAATCTATAACCAACGCTATTTTTGATTTAGACCATTTTCCACCATATGCCTTTAGTATGCGTATATATGCCTCCAAGCTTTTTACAGCAGAAAATCTGTCCCAGTAAACAAAAACTGGTTTTCCAGTAGATCCTGATGTTGATAAACGAAAAAAATCTGTTTTATTTCTTCCTCTTGGTAAAATATCTTTTACAGAACTTACTCTTAAATCATCTTTGTTTATAAACGGTAATTTTTCTATGTCTGATTTTTTTTTGATGTCAGAAGGATAAACATTAGCAGCCTTATATTTCCTATGATACAATGGAACGTTATCATATGCAAATCTTACTATTTTTCTTAGACATTTCTCTTGATATTTCAATATTGATTCTTTTTTTAGACGCCATATCCTATCAATATCAATAAGATAGCTTTTAGCAAGATTAAAAGGCATACTAAAGTTTACAGATTTTGACATGTAAATTTATTACCAACACAAAAATTGTAATTTAGCTTATAAATAATTCTATT
>CAZQEU010000023.1:0-20770 GCA_964592335.1 uncultured Thermoplasmatales archaeon | reverse complement strand
CAACTGGTTGTGCATCAACTAAAGGAAGGTAGTCAGGTACAAATTTTAGGCTAAACGTTTTTTCAAAACCTTGTAAATTTGGGAATAAAAGCTTTGAAATTGTACCGATTTTAGCTTTGATTTCTATTGATCCTAATAGAAAACCTGGTGCGTCTTCATCTAGTGAGATGGTCATCTGAATAGTTCTACTTTCAGGCAAGTTATTACCAATAACAAAATTAGCATCGTTGGTACTTAAAGATACTTCAGCCCAATCTGGTTTACTAATTATTTCCAGATTTACATTAGCTCGTGTACCAGAATACAACTGTTTTGCTAATAAACTTAAAGCATTAAAATAACCGCCGGATGCTACGTTATATTTAACCATAACGTTCAATGTTGCTGGTTCTCCTCTTGGCACAATTTTTGTAGTGTCTTGTGTCCAATTAACATCGACTATACTACTGAGATTAACGAATCCCAGACCAGATTGTGCTTTAACAGTATTATGAGGAGCAACAATTGCAAACATGCTCATAAATAATATGCTCATAAGAATTGTAGCTTTAATTGCTTTAGACCCTATTGTCATTTTTTATCACCTGTTTTTAATATTTTCAATATATATTTAGGTTTCACCATATATAAAGATTGTTGTACATTTCTTACAGATTGTTCAACATATCTCTATTGGCTTTATATTATACTATTATATATAACTTTCATTATATAAAAGGATTTTCATATTTTTAGCTAATTTTATATAAATGATATGTATAAAAATAATATAAGGAGGGAAAGATTACTCTATAACATCTATATCTGAATCATCTTCTTCTGTTGTTTTTTCCTCTTTTTTCTTAGTAGTAACTTTGTCGGGAAAATATGACAAGATCACTATGTCTCCAACAGAATTAACCCAACGATATGGAACTGCTACATCAACTGTACCTTCAACAATAGTTGGGTTTGTATTTGTCACTAGAAGGCTGCTTACACATTTTTCATCCATATCAAAAAAAACGTTTCTTACATGCCCTACATATGTTCCCTGTCTTGTATAAACAGGTAGTTTCAGAAAAGATGTTACCTCCTCATTGTTAGTGTTAGTTTCTTTTTCCATCATGAAACCAAAATGTATTTACCGGTATTAATATTTGATGGTAATATAAATAAAAAAACAAGCGAAATCTTTTTTGACTATAGTTTTTATGCACTAACGAAAAATGGCAAACAAAAAACAAAACAAAATACTCTCAGAACTTGAAAAATACAAAAAAACGGATTTTTCTTTTTCAAAAGGAAACATTTTAGGTTCAATGTGCACCCAACCATATCCCATCGCAAAAACAGCATATATGCGCTTTCTTGAATCAAATTTAGGAGACCCTGAACTGTTTCCTGGCTCAAAAAAGATAGAAGAAAGATATATATCATTCATACTTAAGCTCTTAAATGCACCTAAAAAGAGTACTTGCATCATGGGAAGCGGAGGAACTGAGAGCAACATAAATGCTATATGGCTTGCAAAAGAATTAAGCAAAAAAAAAGAAATAATAGTTCCAAAAAGTGTACATTTTTCATTTGAAAAGATATCATCTCTTATGGATGTAAAGATAAAAACCGTTGAGCTAGATAAGAATTACACAATAAATATATCTAATCTTAAAAAAGAGATGAACAAAGATACAGCAGCAGTAATCGGGATTGCCGGTACAACAGAACTAGGAAAGATAGATCCTATAGCTGAGATGTCAGATATATGTATCGATGAGAACGTTTTTTTACATGTTGATGCGGCTTTTGGCGGTTTTGTAATTCCTTTCCTTAAAAAATCAGCATATAAAATAAATGATTTTGATTTTAAAATTCCCGGAGTGAGTAGCATCACAATTGATGCGCATAAAATGGGATGTGCAGCTATTCCCCTAGGGATGCTTGCAATAAAAGACAAAAAATGGTTAAAACAAATAAGTGTTGATACACCCTATATAAGCAGTAACGTTCAAGCAGGGCTTCTTGCTACAAGATCTGCCGGCCCTATCGCCGCAGCTTTTGCAGTATCACAAGAATTAGGTTTTGAAGGTTATTGCAAAATAGTTGAGAGATGTATGGATAACATGAGATATACAAAGACAAAGATAGATGAAATGGGTCTAAATTTTGTTGTAGAGCCAACTCTCAATGTTTTAGCAGTAAAAATGAAAAAACCATCTATTGTTTTAGATGAACTGACAAAAAAAGGATACAAAGTCAACAAAATGGACAGATACTCAGCAATTCGGCTTGTATTCATGCCTCATGTTACAAGACAGATAATTGATAGATTTCTACCTGTATTTAAAAAAGTTTGTAAAAAAACTGGTGAAATATAATTTTTTAAAGGAAAATATTTGAACTAGAAGCATATTTGCTTAGTTGATTATTATGGCCGAAAAAGTACCTCCACATAACCATTGTCATGTATGTATGAAATCAATTCCTGTAAATGAGACACTCTGCTCTGATGAATGCAGACAGAAATATCAGGCAATGATGAGAAAGAAAAAACTTGTTGTGTATTTTATGTATGGAGTACTTGCTGCAATGGTTGTTGTAGTGTTGCTACTCAATAAAGCATAATTTAAATAAAAGATAACATTTAAATCTAAAAATTAGGTTTTTAGATATATTATGGATGTAATTTCTGCTCTTACGATTCTTGGTTTAATCTTGATTTTAGGATTTATTGGAAATTATATCTTTAATAGAACGCAAATACCAAGTATTGTTTGGCTTTTGATATTTGGGCTTCTAATTGGGCTAATACTTAATATAAGAAATATAGATGAAGGGCTACTTCGTTATATATCAACTTTTTTTTCAGCAGTAGCAATTGTAATAATCCTGTTTGACGGCGGAATAAACATAGATCTTTATCAGCTATTCAAAGGAGCTCCTAGAGGTTTATTATTAACCGTATCAGGTTTTTGTCTAAGCATTTTAGCAACAATGAGTATAATTATAGGCTTAACAACTCTAAACATTTTAAATATAGATTTAGAAACAAGTGTCATAATCGGCATAGCACTAGGAACAATAATTGGTGGGACCAGTAGCCCTATTGTAATTCCACTTGCAAGTAGACTAAAAAATTTACAAGAAAAAACAAAGATGGTTTTATCAATTGAAAGTATACTTACAGACCCTCTTTCAATAGTAGTATTTCTAGCAATATTTTTTATGATAACTACGGGAGGGCCTGATATTGCTGGTGGAATAAACAGGCTTGTCAGCACATTTAGTGTTGGGGCTGTAGTAGGTGTTGTGTTAGGAGGATTTTGGCTGCCTGTTATGCATCATATAAGAAAAGAACAATTTTCATATGTTGTAACTCTTGCAATAGCGTTTTTAATTTATTCTTTAACTGAATCATGGTGGAGTGGTGCCGGAGCGATATCCTGTCTAACCTTTGGGCTTGTACTTGGTAACGGGAAAAAAATCCTTAAAATGATAAACTACCATGGCCGAGGATTTGAAATGGACGAACAAACCAAGCAATCAAATGCGTTGATATCTTTTGTAATGAGAACTTTCTTTTTTGTATTCCTAGGAGTTATGGTTACTTATCAAGACGTAAAAATTGAGTTTATAATAATTGGAATAATTATACTATTGGCATTACTATGTATTAGATATCTAGTAGTAACAATAACAACCTACAAAGGCGGCTTTGAAAAAGATGATAAACAATCAATGTCAGTTATGATGCCTAGAGGACTTGCAGCAGCAATTCTTGCAATCACATATGGTCCAGAGTTAGTAGAACGTTCACTTCCTTCACTAAGTGGATTTTATGAAGGAATTGTTTTTGTTGTAATCCTTGGCACTGCTATCATTTGCACTACAGGTGTATCAATTATTTGTCATGCTGAAAATAAAAAACTTAAAAAAGAAAAATAAAACTATTTTTTATTCTGCTAGTTCTTCCTGAAGATCTATTACCATCTCAGTTAGAACATCTTCGAAGACTTGATGACGATATTCTTTAATTGAGCCATCAGTCATATGAGCTCGGGCTACGAAATCTCTCCCATCTTTTATTATTTCAATGTGACAAACTGTTTCCATATAGTTTTCCCAACTTTAGTTTTAGAAAATCCGTATTCATGCCTTGTATTTATATTTTTTGTGAAACAAAAACTTATGAATGAAATAATTATACATAGCAATAGTGCTAAAAAATGTTAGAAAAAATTAGGAGACCTGCTGTGGCAGGTCAATTCTATGATGGTAACGAAGAAAGCCTTAGAGAAACCATTGAAAAATGCTTTCAGGATAAACGTGGGCCTAAAACAACTCCCAGAGTAGATTCCGGAAAAAAAGATATAAAAGGAATTATTGTGCCACATGCAGGTTTTATTTATTCAGGAGCAATTGCTGCTCATTCATATAACTACCTTGCAAAAAACGGTTTTGCAGATACCTTCATAATAATTGGACCAAATCATACGGGGATGGGAAGTAGCGTATCAATAATGACAGAAGGAGAATGGCTTACACCACTAGGAACATCAAAGATAAACGAGATACTTGGCAAACAAATTAGAAGAGATATAATAGATAAAGACGAAAGCGCACATAAATATGAGCATAGCATAGAGGTTCAAATTCCATTTCTACAATTTATAGTTGGAAGTCAAAACTTTGATTTTGTCCCCATAAGCATGTCAAAGCAAGATTTAGAAACTGCAAAATTAGTAGGAGATATAATCTCAAATGCAATAAATGATTCTGATGAAAAAGTAGTAATAATTGCAAGTACTGATTTTACACATGCAGGATTTAACTATGCCACTATGCCACCTAAAGGCATGAAAGTCAATGAATACGCAGAAAAACAAGATAAAATTGCTATAGAAAAAATATTAAATCTAGATCCTGAAGGACTTATCAAAACAGTTGAAGAAAAAAACATTACAATGTGTGGATATGGCCCGGTTGCAACAATGCTTTTTGCTTCCAAGAAACTTGGAGCAAAAAAAGCAGAACTTCTCAAATATGGAACATCTTATGATATACAACCTGGCAACTCATGTGTTGGATATGGATCAATAGCAATATATTAGATTAAAGGAGAGTTTTTAATTTGAAATATAAACCAGTTAAAGACATTGAGCTTAAAAAAGATATGAACACAGATGAACTTGTAAAAAAACTGTTTGAATCAGGTGGATTTACAGCAAAAAAACTTGCGATGGGAGTAGACATAATCGAAAAAATGATAAAAGAAAAAGATTGCGTAAAATTCTTAAGTTTTCCCGCATGTATAACCTCAACAGGTACAAGAGGAGTTATAAAAGAATTAATTAAAAGAAAACTTTTTGATGTAGTAATCACCACATGTGGGACCCTCGATCATGACCTAGCGCGTATATGGGAAAATTATTATCATGGGCATTTTATGGTTGATGACAAAGAACTTCATAAACAAGGCGTAAACAGATTAGGAAACATCTTCATTCCTAACAAGTGTTATGGAGAGATTCTAGAAAATAAGATGCAACCAGTCCTTAAAGATCTTTACAAAGAAAAAAATAAATGGTCTACAAAAGAACTTATATGGGAATTTGGAAAAAAACTTGAAAACGAGGAAAACAAGGAAGACTCAATTATTTATTGGGCATACAAAAACCAGATACCAATATTTGTACCCGGTATTACAGATGGTGCATTTGGCTCACAAATATGGATGTATTATCAAACACATCGTGATTTTACAATTGATCTTTTAAAAGATGAACAAGATTTATCAGATACTGTTTTTAATGCAAAAAAGACAGGTGCTCTTATTATTGGCGGAGGGATCTCAAAGCATCATACTATATGGTGGAATCAATTCTGTGGAGGTCTTGATTATGTAGTATACAATACTACAGCCGCTGAATTTGATGGGAGTCTTTCTGGAGCGCAAACACGTGAGGCTGTATCCTGGGGTAAAATAAAAGAGAACGCAGATTATGTCACCGTCGATGGTGATGCAACAGTTATGCTTCCTTTAATGATCAGCTCGTTGTTGGAAAGATTATAATATTATTTCCAGAACAATGCTTTCATCTTTTTTTTGATGTTAGAAGGAAGATCAGGTATTTTTTCACCTTTTATCAATGCATCTGTTGATTCAACAAAAGTTTCAACTGTCTGGGTAAAAAACCAACGTCCATAATTTGCATCTGCACGAGCAGGGCTTCCTATATATCCATCCTTTAAACCCAAACTTTTGAATTTTTTACCAATAGTTTTTGGTGAACGTATATCTCTATAGATACTCTGTAAATTTTTATATGATTCATCTAAAAGATAGGGATACTGATATTTCATAAGACTGGTCTCCCTAAAACCAGCATGTATCTCCTTTGAAGTATCAAAACCAAGTTTTGGTTCATTTTTTTCTATTTTTCCACTATAAAAAAATGGTGCCCATGGCTCATAAACACCCATTTTGTATTTTGATCGGAGTTTATCCATTGCAGAATAAATTCCTTTCAAATGAACAAGTGCCATATGATATGTACATACAACCAGATATTTGAAACCATGTTCTCCAAGTGATGAACCATAACTATAAACAACATCTCTAACTGTTTTACTACTAACTGAGATGCTCCCTGGAAAATCAGTGTTAAACTCACAATATCCAATAGGTATTATAGGTAACATTACAAAATTATAATCAGAATGTTTTTTGTTTAGTATCTTTATCGATTCAGTAGTTGCATTTTTAATAACTAAAAAATCAGTTCCTACAGGTAGATGAGGACCATGTTCTTCCATAGGGCTGATTGGTAAGAAAAAAACTGTTTTCTCTTTATCTAGTTTTTCTATTTGCTTCCAGTTAAGTTCTTCAAACATCAATATTTTTTGATTATTTTTTTTCTTTTTCACGTTGTAACCTCACAGCCCTCATCTGTAATAATTAAGGTATGTTCTTTTTGTGTAACAATTCCTTTACTTGCATCTATAAGCTGAGGATAATGCTTTATAAGGCCTAAGAAACTAAGTCTTCTTAAAATTGTTTCATTGTTTTCAAAAAGATTAGTTGTCCATCTCTCTGCAAATGGAAGTGTTTTAAAATTTTTAATTAACTGGTTAAACATCTGTTTTGCTCGTCTGTCTCTTATTATTTTTGATTTAAGAGAGCTACTGCACAAGAATATATTACTTCCAGATCCTGCAACTACATGACCTGCACCATCAGTTGCAAAAGGCTCAACAGCAAGTACATCGCCTTCCTTTAATTTGTACTTATTCATCATACTAGGAATACTTGGAACTGAAATACCTGAGTGAAGAACAAACTGTTGTAGACTATGCCCTGTAAGATTATCCACTGGTTTAAAACCATAAGAAGAAATGGTCTTTGAAACATTAGAACCAACAGTAGATAGATCAGTACCGGGTTTCATCATATCAATTGCAGTGTTTAAACCATCCTCTGATGCTTTTATCATATCTGAATATTTGTTGGTTCCAACCTCAATTGTTACTGCCGTATCTGCGATGTAACCATCTATATGTGCTCCTACATCAAGTTTTACTACATCACCTTTTTTAAAAACCAGTTTATCTTTATGAGTAGGACTATAATGTGCTGCGATTTCATTTATAGAAAGATTTGTTGGAAAAGCAATACCTGCACCACTCTGAAGAATTTTTGATTCAACCTTATTTGCCACTTCTAAAAGGCTTACACCTGGTTTTATAAGTTTTTTACCTAAATTTCTTGCCTCTGATGCAATTTTTCCTGCACTTATATATTTTTTATAAATTTCCTCATCCATCATTTATCGCATCCATGATATCTTTCTTAGATATAACTCCTCTACGAAGAATCTTTGGTGTTTTACCAGTCAAATCAACAATTGTAGAAGGTTTTCCCTCTAGTCTACCATCATCGATATAACAAGACACATCTTCAGGTTTAAAATGCATTGCTATCTCACTTATTACACTTGGTGTTTTTTCACCATGTATATTTGCGCTAGTGCAGGTTAAAGGACCAAAACTAGATAGTAATTCAAGTGCAATTTCATTATCAGGAATACGAACTGCAATCTTGTCCAAACCACTGGTTACTACACGAGATACTTTTTTTTTCTTTTTTAAAACAATAGTCAAACTTCCTGGAAGAAAACTGTCAATAACTTTTTTTATTCTTCTGTTTAAAAAAGCAATTTGTTCAAGATAATCAATATCTGATACAGCAACAGATAGTGGCATATTTAAAGGTCTTTTTTTAATTTCAAAGATTTTTTTTACAGCTCTTTTATTAAAAATATCAGCTCCAAGACCATAAATTGTATCAGTTGGATAAACTATTATTTCCCCGTTTGACAAAGCAGAAAAAGCTTTTGATAAATCATTATTTAACATGGTTAACTAATTACTCTTTTTTAATAAAATCACCAAGAGTCAAGCCACCTTTAGAACCAGAACCACCAGTTAAATAAGAAGGCGCGCTACTTACTTCTTCAAATAATTTTATATCAAGTTCTTTTTCAAGTTTTGTTGCAACTTTATCAGAGGGTCTTAAATCCCCGTTTTCTATTTTTGAAATGGTAACCGTTCTCTCACCTATTTTAAATCCCAGTTCTTCTCTAGATAAACCCTTTTTTTGCCTAGCTTTTTTAATTATACCTTCCCAGTTAGAAACAAGTTCTTTATTCATGTCTTTATAAACATCTTTTTCTTTAGGACGACGTATCCGGTTAAGAAGTGGTTTGTTTTTAGATGGACTGTGTTTTTCAACAGCGATTCCTTTACCATGTTTCATACAATCAGGACAAACCATCATGCGTACGCCATCAACCATAGCGGGTCTACAACCACATTCTCTACCACAAAGCTCGCATTGCATTTTTTCTCACCCTATAAAAATATTTTTTTAAATTAGACCTGCTTTCTGCAAAGCCATTAAATCTTCAGTACTTAGTTTTTCGCCACGTTTGAATTTTTCAAATATTTCATCTGCCTCTTTATGTGCAGTTGTTGCTTCTTCTTCTTTTTTGGCTTTACGTTTTTTCTCACGGGTTGATGAAATATTTCTTTCAAATTCATGGATTTTATCAACACATTCAATAAATTCCTTATGAACTTTATCTGCTTCTATCTTAGTCATCACTATTTTTTCTTGTATTGCATTTACTTTTTTTATTAGGTTATCAAGTTGTTTCACTAAAGTCATCATGCCTTCATGTTCTTCCTGAGCACGTGTTGCAAGTTTTTCTACTGAATCATGTTGTTTTTCTGCTTTTTGTTTTATTATTTTTTCTTCTTCTAATGCTTTTTTAAGTTTAGGGTCTTTATTGAGTTTTTCTTCTTGTTCTTTTATTTTAGTGTGAAGATCAGATATTACCTCTATCAGTTTTTTTTCTTTTTGAGGAGACATTGGCTGTGTCATCTGCTCGTTTTCCAGTGTTCTAAGTTGTTTTCTTAGAGCATTTAGGTTTCCACCTGCAGATGAGGAGCGTTCTTTTTCAAGCTCTGATATTTTTTTCTTAACATCGTTGTAACTTTTATTTAGTTTGTTTCTCTGTTCTTTTGCATGTCTTACTCTTTCATTTAATTCATCTCGTTTCTTTTTATGCTCAGAGATTTTATTTCTTATTTCTCTTATTGATGAGTTTAAACCATCTCTATCTTTTGACAAACTTTTTGATTTATCATGAAGTTTATTTCTTTTATCTTTTAACTCATTTGCTTTCTTTTGAAATTCATCTTTTTCCTTTGTTATTTTTTCTATTGTTCCACTCATTTGATTCCTCTGAGATATTTAGCCTGAACAGCATAGGGTAAATAAGAAGTAATAATTAAGTATTTTGAATAAAATATTACTTTTATTTAATAATTATTACTCTTATATTTAAACATTACCGCTCCATATAATATAACTGCAAGAATACCTGTGATAAATATAAGATCAAAAAGTACTGCTCCTCCTATTGTTGCCGTTGTTCCAATTTTTCCTGGTGTATAACTCAATAGTTCAGGGAGATGTAAAAAATCAGCTCCTATTAAAACTCCAAAAGTAGAAGAGATATATGCTTGTGATGCGCCTTTTGAAAAGTTTTTTCTAAATAGTATAATTGAGCTTAGACATGCAACAATACAAGGGATTAGCCAATAGGGAAATTCAGATACTATTCCTTTGCTAGGAACTGGGCAGGATACAAAAAAAGTTACTATTGTTACTACTAACGTTCCTATAAAAACATTTTTTATTGAAAGATTCCTCTTAAAATACAGATATGCACTTATAACAACGGGGATTATTGCTCCGCCTGTGTTAATCCCTAAAATCCATCCGTTATACGTTAAAATAGGTATATTTGATATATCAAAACCAAAAATAGCTATTGGAAACATAAAAAGAAACGATACAACAACAATTAATACAGACTCAAATTTTGAAAAACCTAGATAACTAAAAGCCCTGGTAAAAATTAGATATGCTAAATAAAAAACAAGTATCGGAAGTATTATTCTTATAATCCAAAGTATTAATTTAGAAAGATCTATTGCAGCTATCATAGATATAGTTTTTATAGATATAGATATTATTTATAAACCTTCGTTATATTTCGGTTTTCAAATACGTGGTTTAATATGAGTGAATTCCTCAAAAAACAATGTGACTTAGAATACTTTCATAAAAATGGTTACTTTAGAAAAAAATGTGAAAAATGTGGTGACTACTACTGGACACTTGACAAAGATTCAAAAACCTGCGGTGATCAACCATGTGTACCATTTAGTTTCATTGGAAAACCAGCAGGTAAAAAACCATTGACACTATCTGAAGTAAGAGAAAGTTTTTTGTCTTTTTTTGAAAAAAATAACCATTCAAGACTAAGTTATCCTGAAACTGGAGAGCGCTGCCCAGTTATAGCTAGATGGCGCTCGGATATATATCTTACAATTGCCTCAATTGCTGATTTTCAACCTCATGTAACAAGCGGTGAGGTTCCACCACCTGAAAACCCGCTTGTAATCTCTCAACCATGTATAAGACTCAATGATTTGGAAGAAGTTGGTGTCTCCGGTCGTCATTTAACCATGTTTGAAATGATGGGACATCACGCTTTCAACAAAAAAACTGATGAGATCTATTTTAAAGAAGAAACAGTAAGACTTTGTGATGAGTATTTTACAAAACATATTGGTATAGATAAAAAGAAAATAAATTATAAGGAACAACTATGGTTTGGAGGAGGAAACGCAGGGCCATGCCTTGAAGTTTTATCAGAAGGTCTTGAAATCGCAACACTTGTTTTTATGAACATGGTGGAAAACCCGAAAGGTGATTTTGAAATAGAAGGAAAAAAATATTCATCTAACCCACTTAATATTGTAGATACAGGATATGGTCTTGAGCGTATAGCATGGATTACACAAGGAACAGAAAACGTTTATGAAACAGTTCTCCCAGAAATCACTAGTTGGATAAAAGAAAAAGCAGAGAATAAATCCGATCTGCAGAGCATTTATTCACTTGCAGACCATAGTAAATGTCTTTCTTTTATGATAGGTGATGGCATAGTACCATCAAACGTGAAAGCAGGATATCTGGCAAGGCTTATCATTAGAAGGTCTCTTAGATTCATTGAGAATATAAAATTAAGCTATAGTCTAAGAGATATAGTATTTATGCAGTTGGATTTACTTGAAAAAGATTTTGAATCACTTAAGAAAAACAAAAAACAGATTGGGGAAATCCTTGATATTGAAACTAAGCGTTATTTTGATACTCTTTCAAAAGGAAAAAATCTTGTGAAAAGAATAATCAAAGATAAAAAAACAATTGATGAAAAAGATCTCATCACTTTGTATGATACACATGGGATGCCTCCAGAAATCGTTAAAAAAATTGCAAAAAAACATGGTATAGATGTAAAGATTCCTGATAATTTTGAGTCAATGGTAGCAGAGCTACATTCACATCAAAAAACAGAAGTATCTGATAAAGAAAAAGTAGAAAAGCTTCCTGAAACTGAGCCACTGTATTATAAGGATCATTATACAAAAGATTTTGATGCAAAGGTGTTAAAAGCAAAAAAAACAAAAGATGTATCTGAGCTCGTACTTGACAAAACAGCTTTTTATCCAGAGGGTGGTGGTCAACCAAGTGATACAGGTTATCTTGTATGCAATGGTAAAAAATATGTTGTTTCTCATGTAAAAAAAGTAAATGATTCAATCATCCATGAAGTACAAGGAAAACTAAAAGTTGGGGATAGAGTTCATGGAGAAATAGACTGGGAGCATAGATACACTCTTATGAAACATCATACAGGAACCCATGTTGTAAATGGTGCACTGCAAAAATACTTGGGAAATCACATATGGCAAGCAGGCTCACAACTAAATGTATCTGATGCCCGTTTTGATTTTTCTCATTACAAACCAGTAAAAAACAGTGAAATAAAAGAAATTGAAAGAATTGCAAATGATTTCATTAAAAAATCTGTAAAAGTAGAAAAAAAAGTAATGGATAGAAACAGTGCCGAGAAAAAATATGGTTTCAGACTATATCAAGGCGGTGTTCCCCCTGGAAACTGCATACGTGTCTTAAACATCCCTGGAATTGATGTAGAAGCATGTGGTGGAACACATCTAGACAATACATCCGAGATCGGGAAAATAAAAATCATTAAAATTGAAAGAATCCAGGATGGAGTCAACAGAATCATGTTTGCTGCAGATAAAATGGCTGATCTTTACAGAAAAGAAGAAAAAGAAACATATGAAAAAATAGTAAAAACACTCAATCCTTATTATCAGATTAAAAACAAAGATAATATTTCAGATCAACTCATAAAAATCTCAAAAATGTTTTCTGTACCAATAGATCAACTTGAAAAAACCATTAATCGATTCATAAAAGAAACAAAGAACTTGTCAAAAAAACCAGTTGAAACAATTTCAGATGCAGCAGAGGATCTTTTTAATTCCTGGAAAAAAACTCAGAAAGAAAAGAAAAATGTTTCATCAGATGAAATCAAGAATCTAATTGATTCTGCTGAAGAAATAAACGGAATAAAAATCATAACTGTTTGTACAAAATCAGATGCAACATCACTTGCAGGCAATCTTGTAAAAGAAAAAAATGTTGTTGCACATGTTTTTGATGGGAAAAGACTTGTATCAATGGCCTCAGAGAATATATCAATTGATCTAAGAGAAATAGCCCCTAAAATAGGAAAAATACTTGGTGGCAGTGGTGGTGGAAAAGCTCATATGACTCAATGTGGTGGCCCAAACAAAGACAAAATAGATGACGCATTAAAACTAGCTAAGAAAGAAACAATTAAGAAACTAGAAAAATAATATTTTTTTAAAGTGGCCACATTATATGTGCCGCTGCAACAATTACAATTGTTGTTATACACATCCCTGCTACAAGCCATGGTGGAATCTTAAGAGAAGTTTTTTCTTCTGCATCAAAGTAACGGATAAGCCCTGCAGCGGAATGAAAGCCTTCACCTTTTTTTTGTTTAGCCATAATAAATCCTTAAAGAACTGCATAGTATTTTAATATTTTAGTTTTACTGTTATAAGAGCAAACATCTAAATACATAATAATTATTCCATGTTTCAAAGGGTGTAAAAGTTATGAAAGAAGTAGAAGCGCTCATTAAAAAAGCTTTAAAATATAAGGAGAGCGGACTCACAGAACATGAAATCGCAGATGAGCTAAATGTATCAAAAGAAACTGCCACATGGCTTCTAAGTAAAGGCAAAGAGAAAAAACCAACAGGCGATGTCAAAATAGGATGGCGCTCAGTAGGCGTATATCCTAATAGAGTAGGTTTTATATCAGATGCTCTTTCAGACATCATTTTAGAAGAATGCGAAGAAGCAGATACAATTGTAGGCATTGCAATTAATGGAATTCCTTATGCTACTTTTGTTGCAGATAAACTAGGTCTTGAAATGTCTGTTTTTAGACCTCATTATGAAAAATCGGGTGCTTTTTCATCCAATTATGCAAGTGTTAAAGGAAAGAAAGTAATTTTTGTAGATGATGTAGTAGGGACAGGAAATACATTTAAAAGTGCTATAAAAGCTGCAAAGGCAGAAAAAGCAAAAGCAGCAATATGTATATCAGTTGTAAATAAAACAGCTATGGACAAAATAAGAGATGTCCCACTTCGATCACTAATCAGAGCAAGAGTTCTTTAAAACTCTTCTTATTTTTATTGGGGTTAGGCATAGATGCATTGGGCTGATGTTTTAGCAGAAGAATTAATCAAAGAAGATAAAAAACATGTACTAGCTACGGGTATCACACCCTCAGGGCCGATTCATATTGGAAATATGAGAGAGGTTCTCACAACAGATGCAGTCTATCGCGCGGCAAAAGAGAAGGGTGCTGATGTAGAGCTTATATATATCGCAGATGATTTTGATAATCTTAGGAAAAGATATCCATTTCTTACAAAAGAATATGAAAAATATGTAGGAATGCCTTTATCTGAAATACCCTGTCCTTGTGGTAAACACAAAAGCTATGCTGATCATTATCTTTTTTCTTTTTTAAATTCTTTAAAAGAGCTAGGAATAAATCCAACTGTTTATAGAGCAAGTGAAATGTATAAGAAAGGAATGTATAAAGAATCAATAGAGACCGCCCTTGAAAACACAGAAAAAATAAGAGAAATAATTGAAAAGGTTTCAAAAAGGCAACTACCTAAAAACTGGATACCATTTAACATAAGATGTAGTAAATGCAAAAAAATCACTTCTGCAAAACCAGTTCTATATAACTATCCATACATAGAGTACATCTGTGAATGCGGATATGAAGGAAAAGCAGATATAAGAGAAGGGGGTGTAGGAAAACTACCATGGCGTATTGACTGGCCTGCACGCTGGAAAATACTAGGTGTTACCTTTGAGCCATTTGGAAAAGACCATGGAACTGTAGGAGGCACACATGATACAGGAGTTGCAATAGCCGATCAGATATACAATTATTCTGCACCCCGTTATGTAATGTATGAATTTATTCTTTTAAAAGGCAAAGGTGCAATGCACAGCTCAAAAGGAACCGCACTTTCAGCCGAAGAAATGCTTAAGATGACACCTCCAGAGGTTTTAAGATTTTTATTGATGAAAAATCAACCTAACAAACACATACAGTTTGACCCAGGACTTGGATTATTAAATCTAGTCGACGAATATGATCAACAAGAGAGAATATATTTTAAAGAAGATGAAGAAATCAAAGGTATGAAAGATCTGAAACAGACTTATGAACTATCACAGCCGTATAAAATACCTGAGAAAACACCGATACAACTCCCATACAGACATCTAGTAACACTTATTCAAATCGGAGAAAACTGGGACGATGTAAAAGACATTCTTAAAAGAACCAATCAAATCCCAGAAGAAATAAATAAAGAGGATGAAGAACATTTAAAACAAAGAGCAGAACATGCACAATACTGGCTTGATAACTTCGCACCAGAGATGGTTAAATTTGAAGTAAAAAAACAACTACCAAAAATCAATCTTGATGATCAACAAAAAAAATTCTTAAAAACATTTTTAGAAAAAACCTCTTCAATAAAATGGGATGCAGAAGAAATACATAATGCAATATACGAAGCATCTCAACAAGAAAAAATATCAATAAAAAATGCGTTTAAATCAATATATCAAATAATACTTGCAAGGGAGAGAGGTCCTCGTGCAGGGTTCTTTTTATCAAATATGGACAAAGGCTTCATAGAAAAAAGAATCAAGGAAGCAGTTAAATAACACTTTTTATTAAGCATTTCTTAGTTTTTATGAAAACATTTGTTGAAGTTTATGGTTGCACTGCAAACAAAGCAGATGCAAGCCTGATAAAAGGCTTGCTTTTAGAAAACAATTATACTTTAGTTGAAAACTCAAAAGACGCAGATATTATTATCATTCTAACCTGCACAGTAATAGGAACCACAGAACAAAAAATACTATCAAAGCTTAAAAAATACAAGATAACAGGAAAAACTGTTATAATAGCAGGGTGCATGGCCTCTGTACAAAAAGAAAAAATCAAGGAAGTACTACCCGCTGCAAGGTTTTTACCACCACAGCATTCACATCAAATAATTGATTTAATAAAAAACAAAAAAACAGTTTTTAAAGATGAAGTAAAAACAAGTTTTCCAAAACATTTTGATTCAATCACCTGCCCTATAGCAATTGCAGAGGGATGTATGTTTTCTTGTGCATACTGTATTACAACTCTTGCACGTGGAAAACTTCGTAGTTTTCCAAAAGATGAAATAAAAAAAGATGTTTTTTTTGCAGTAAAAAACGGTTGTAAAGAAATACAGATTACCTCTCAAGATACAAGTTCATATGGCTTAGATACAAACTCAAATCTTGGAGAGTTGATAAAAGAAATAAGTTTAATCCAAGGAAATTTCAGGATTCGAATTGGGATGATGAACCCTTTCACATGTAAAAAACACATTGAATCTATAATGGATTCTTATGAAAGCTGTAAAGTCTATAAATTTCTACATATCCCTTTCCAATCAGGAGACAACTATATACTTGAAAAAATGAATAGAAAATATACAGTTGAAGATTTTATAAAAATTGTTGAAAGATTTAGAAAAAAATATCCAGAGATTACTATATCGACAGATGTAATCGTTGGTTTTCCCACTGAAACAGATGAACAATTTAAACACACTATTGAAATGCTCAAAATTGTAAAACCAGATATTACAAACATTACTCGTTTTTCTGCAAGACCGGGGACTGCTGCTAAAAAAATGAAAGGTAGGATAGATACTAAAATAGTTAAAGAAAGATCAAAGAAATTAACTGATTTATGCAGTAAAATATCATATGAAAAAAACAAAGAAAATATTAACAAAACATACAAAGTATTAATCACTGAGAAAGGGAAAAACAATACTGTTATAGGACGAGCTGAAAACTATAAACCAATTGTTTTAAAAAAAGAAATAAAAATCGGTGAGTTATACAAAGTAAAAATAATAGACTGTGCTCCTACATATTTAGTCGGAAGTATTATATAATTAAATATTGTTTAAAGGGTTCGTGGAAGGGATGATCAGAGTAGCAATTAATGGATTTGGAAGGATAGGAAGAAACACACTTAGAGCAGCATTAAGTCATTCTAAATATGGCGAAAAATTTGAAATTGTAGCAATAAATGATCTTGGAAACACCAAGACACTTGCACATTTACTTAAATATGACTCGATTTATGGAAAATTTAACGGTTCAATAGAAGCCAAAGAAGATGGTATAAAAGTCAACGGCAGATGGATAAAATTTTATTCACAGGTAAAACCATCAAAACTTCCCTGGCAGGGACAAAATATAGACGTAGTTGTTGAATCAACAGGAATATTTCGTGATAGGGAAGGAGCAAGTCAACATCTTGATGCAGGTGCAAAAAAAGTAATTATTTCAGCCCCTGCAAAAGACCCAGATGTAACAGTTGTACTAGGTGTAAATGAGCAACAATACAATTCAGAAAAACACAACATTATAAGTAATGCATCATGTACAACAAATAGTCTGGCACCACCTGTAAAAGTATTAAATGATAACTTTGGGATAGAACAAGGATTTATGACAACTATACACTCCTACACAGGAGATCAACGTATCCTTGATTTCCCACATAAAGACCTCAGGCGGGCTCGTGCTGCAGCAGTATCAATCATCCCAACCACAACAGGTGCTGCAAAAGCAGCAGGTCTAGTGATACCTGAGCTTAATGGCAAGCTTGATGGCATGGCAGTACGCGTACCAACACCTGATGGTAGTCTTACTGATCTTACTTGTACACTAAAAAGAGATGTTACAGTTGAAGAGGTGAACAGCGCGTTTAAACATGCAGCAAATACAAATCTAAACGGCATTATGCAGTATACAGAAGAACCTCTTGTTTCATCAGATGTAGTTGGAAACCCTCATTCATGTATAATCGATGGGCTTAGCACAAATGTTATGGGTGGAAATGGAAGGCTACTTAAGATTCTATCATGGTATGACAATGAATGGGGCTATAGTTGCAGGCTAGTTGATCTAATCAACTATATTTTTATTAATCATTCAAAGCCGATTAGTGAACTTCAAGTCGCAAGAGCATAAATTTTTTGTTTTTAGAATTCTTTATATAAAGACCGAATATTCCCTATTTTAGGAGGTTTTTATTTATGAAGGAATACAACACACTTGATGATTTTAATTTAGAAGGAAAAACTGTTTTACTGCGTGTAGATTTTAACCTACCACTTGATAAAGAAACATTTGAAATACTTGATACAACAAGAATTAAAAGAGTGCTACCAACACTCAAAGAACTAATTTCAAAAAATGCAAAAACAATAATAATCGCACATCAGGGAAGACAAGGCAGCTGGGATTTTATAAACCTTGGAAAACATGCAAAAGCAACAAGCAAACTTTTAGGAAAAACCGTAAAATTTGTAGAAGAGATATATGGTGAAACCGCACAAAACGCAATAAAAAACATGCAACCAGGCGATATCATAATGCTAGATAATGTAAGAAAATATAACGGTGAGACGGAGAAAAAAACACCTGAAGAACATGCCCAATCAGAACTTGTTCAAAACCTATATCCCCTTGCAGATTACTATGTAAACGATGCATTTGCAGCAGCACATAGAAAACAATGCAGTCTTACAGGTTTTACTGATGTAATGCCATCTGCTGCAGGAAGATTATTGGAAAAAGAACTTGAAACACTAGGAAAAATCATAGAAAAACCTGAGAAACCCTCTGTTTTCTTATTTGGTGGTGCAAAGTTTTCTGATGTAATTGTTACAATCGAGCGAGTTCTTGAAAATAAAACCGCAGATAAAATAATTTTAACAGGCCTTCCCGCAAATGCTTTTTTGAAAGCCCAAGGTGTAAATCTTGGAGATAAAAACGAAGAGATGCTAGCAAAAGAAGGGACACCTGAAAATTATGAAGAAATAAAACAACTTCTTCAAAAATATAGAGATAACATCTATTTACCAGTAGATTTTGCAGAGAAAAGCAACACCAATAGAAACGAAATAAAAGTCTCAGAGCTTCCAACAGAGTACAATCTTTTTGATATAGGAGAAAAATCAATCAGTAATTTCAAAGATGTGATATCTGATGCAAAAACAGTATTTCTATCAGGCCCCTGTGGCGTATTTGAAAATCCAGTATTTATGAAAGGCACAGAAGAAATATTCAAACATGTAGCAAACATAGAGGTATTTTCAATTGTTGGTGGCGGGCATACAGTTGCAGCTGTTGAGAAATTAGGGCTACAAGAAGATATCTCCCATATCAGTACCGGTGGAGGAAGCCTTGAGAAATTTATGATGGGAGAAAAACTACCTGTTGTGGAAGCTTTAAAAGCATCTAAAAAAAAGTTTTCATAAATACAGGAAAACAATCAAATAATTCTTTTTTCTTTTACTTTTATTCTTTAAGGGCTGATAGATCAGCTGGAAGATCGTTACCTTCGCAAGGTAGAGGCCGCGGGTTCAAATCCCGCTCAGTCCATACCCTTTTCTTGAAGGATTTTTTGCCGTCAGAGCCTGATTTTGCATTCTGTCGATTCTTGCTTTTTTGCCCTTTTAAGTGCATTTGAAAAACAATCCTTTTTTTCTTGTCTATAATCTTCTTCTGCAAATTCAATATATGTGTCAGTCGTTGAAGGCTTTTCATGGCCAAGATACTTTTTTTGTACTCTTCTAGTATCTCATGTTTTACATTCTCTCTTTGTTCTTATTAAAAGAGCTATTGCACACCAGTGACTAGATACATACGGCTGATACTTTGGCCATAATTTCTTTCTTTTTTCTCTTAGTTTTTTACCTAGATATCTTACGGTAAATGGTTTACCATTTGGCTGCAGATATAATGCATCACCACTGTGATGGTTTGCTACTTTTGGCCTCCAGTGATCTATCCAGTTTTTAAAACTCTTGTAGTTGTGTGCTGATAAAATATATCTTTCTGGTATCGCTATTCTTTTTGAAATTCGCTTTTTTCTTTCTGTAATTTATTATGCCTCCTCTTCCTTTATCATCTAGCTTTAGTTGACATTGCACAGGGTTCGCTTGGTACTCTCCAGCCAATAAAAAAATTATGAAACATCAGATATTGATAAAGTGCATTTTAGTAGTGATCTTTTGAGTATTTATGATTGTATAACTTGTAAACTGTTTCAGGAAGCGAAACTTATCTTTTTTTGCATCGTAAAATTATCCTGCTACTTCAAGATTTTTTATTTTATCCAAGCTATCTCTTTTTTTACATTCTGTTTTTAGTTAAAAAGTTTTAGTTTTACGTTTTGATATTTTGTTCATTTTGCTTTTCCGACAGGTTATATTTATATAGCATTAATGGGAAAGTAGCTTGATAGACAATAACAGTCTATATGTGGTGGTAAGATGATTAATAAAAAAATTAGAATATTACTCAGCTTTATATTGGTTTTAGTTTTATGCTTTAATATATTCTACTCTGTTTCAGTCGGTGCTAGTCTTAGTGTTGAAGAATCTGAGGGTATTGGAGAGATAGGCCCAAGTTATGAGAATGATTCTTATAAGGAAGATGAAAGTTTAGATGATAGAAAAAGAGAAGAAGAGTCAAAAGAGTTTGAAGGGAAATCTCTCGAAAAAGATAGTATTGATTCTGAGCCCATTGTTGAGGACGAAGTAAGTGATGATGATTCATATGAAGAAGTTGTTGAGGACGA
>CAZQEU010000022.1:0-20882 GCA_964592335.1 uncultured Thermoplasmatales archaeon | reverse complement strand
AAATGAGATGCATACTAGAAAAATATATAAATATAGGGAGGTATAGTATTAATTGGACATAAAAATGAAGGGAAAAACTTCTAAAAACTACAACGGCAAATGGGTTTTAATAAATAAGAATAATAAAGTAATTTTTTCTAGTAATAACATTGCTGATGTTGTTAAGAAAGGTTGGGAATTTCCAAAAGACGAAGTTACTATTCAAAAGAAACTAGCGAAGGGAACATGTTTTTTCTAAGTTAATATGACACGTTCTAAATTTTTAAGGTTTGCTTTCAAATATGAAGGCAAATCACCAGGCATCCCTTTGATACCACTAAGGTTTTTTAATATCGACAACAAACCAACTCCTACATTTAATGCAATTCTTGATTCAGGAGCAGATGAAATCACAATTCCAAGGCAACTAGCAGATTTATTAGAATACAAATTAGCAGAAAGATCTGAGAAAATAAATACAGCAGGTGGAGAAATCAAAGCATATAAAACAAAAGGAAGATTTAATATTGGTAGAGGTGGAAGAGAAGTAAAATATGTAAATCATAATATCTGTGTAATCGATCAGGATATACCCGTTCTTGTTGGAATCAAACCAGTTTTTAATGATTATAAAGTTACTATTTCTGCGTATAAAAACAGATTTTTTCTAGAACCAAAAAAGGCTAAGTGATAAAAAAAATATAGATAGTAAAAATAGTTGTTTTGCTTATTTCTTATTTATTTTCTTTAAGATATCATTAAAGTTTTCTTGGCTTTTACGAATCATGTTTTCTGCTACTTTGTGAGTTGTAATATTTTTTATGATAATGGTTCCACCTGTTCTTCCATCTTCAAAGGTTGTTGGAACTATTTTTACATTAAAAAAATAGATTTCACCCTTTTTTTCGACATCGATTTCTTGTTTGAATCGTTTGCCTTCTAATGATTCTTGAATACCTAGGATAAGCTCTGAGCTGTCTTCAAAGATTTTGAATAGTATGTTGTCTAGTTTTTCACCTATTATGTTTTCACGGTTTTTATTTAAAAAAACAAGGAAAGAATCGTTTATAAGTGTTATTTTAAGATCGGCATCAAAAACAAGGATGTAGTCTGATGTATGATTTATCATATCACATATTGGTACTCTTTTTGATGGGAAAAATACTTTTGCTGGGCCAAATGTTATCATTTCTACTTGACCTGATATTCTCATTATGTCCAGATATTTTGCTACTGAGTTTCTATTTATTTTGATTTTATGTGATATGTCCGTTACTGTCATTCCTTTGGGGTTCTGTTTGAGAACGCGTTTGATTATCTCGATTTCCTGTTGGTACCCATCCATTTTATTTGATATCTATTGTACTATATTTATGCATTTCTCTATTGATATGCGTATTTGCCATGCAAAGAGCAAAACATTTAAATACTAAATATACAATACAGTGATTGCAAGGCGATAATGCATTGCAAAAGGTGAGGAAAAAAATGAGGAACTTCATATACCGATCAATAAAACGTTCCCCCACGGGGAAACTCAAGGTGAAGTTCACTACAAATCCAAAAATAGCTGAAAAACTCGGGGGAGTTTTAACGTGCCGCTCAAAATCATCTGTGCATCCCAATCCAAACTTCTTCACAGACCTAGTGGCACAAACAAGCAATCCCATAAACACATTCCAATCTCCTCCCCACAACATTCCTCCTCAAATCTAAAAAAAGAGGCGCCTCCCATCACACATCCCGTCTCTCATCCTCTTTTTCCTTTTAGGAGATCAAGAGGTGCCTCTTAAAAAATTTTTACAACAACAATTTAATATCTTTTAAACATACATGTTCTCCCAGGTTAAAAAAATGAAACTAGCAATCATCTCAATGAGACCAAAAATAGGAGATAAAAAAGCAAACCTAGAAAAAATAAAAAAATACATCGAAAAAGAAAAAGCAGACATGTATGTCTTCGGCGAGATGACTGTTACAGGATACCCCTTAAAAGATGAACTAAGAGACTATGCAGAAAAAACAGATGGACCATCAATTAAGTTTTTAAAAAAACTAGCAAAAGAAAAAAACTGCTACATAGTATGCGGAATGCCCCTGTGGGATGAAAAAGTCAAAGGACTCATACACAACTCAGCATTACTAATACATCCAAACCAAAAAATCGATACATACGATAAATGGTTTTTGCCAACATTCGGGCCATTTGAAGAAAAAATACATTTTGATGCAGGAGAAACATTAAAAATCTGCAAAACAAATTTTGGAAAAATAGGGCTCATGGTATGCTACGACATATTTTTCCCAGAGATAAGCAAAGCATACTCACTACTTGGTGCAGATATAATAATATGTATATCAGCATCACCCTCTGTTACCAGAAAATACTTTGAAACACTTATCCCTGCACGCGCCATTGAAAACACCACATTTATGATCTATTCAAACATAGTAGGAACACAAGAAAACCTAGTATTCTGGGGTGGCTCACAAGCATACAATCCACTCTCAAAACAAATTGTAAAAGCACCATATTTTAAGGAAAGCATTGTAACATGTGAAATCAACCCCCAAGACATAAAACTTGCAAGAGCAAACAGACCAGTAATACGAGACATACGACCCGAAATATACAATGATTTATACGAAATATCAAGAACCCATAATTTAAAAGAAAAATAACTAAAATTTTCAAAAACTATATACAAGTTAAAAATATACAGGTCAAATTGTTTGCCTTTATTTTTAATATAAGCGGGGAGAAAAAAAACTATGAAGGGCTACAACAAAAAAAACATAGCTAAACTAGATCTTGTTGCAACAAAGATAAGAAAACACATAATTGAGATGCTATACAGAGCAAAATCCGGCCATCCAGGTGGATCACTATCTGCAGTAGATGCTCTTGTTGCACTTTATTTTACACAAATGAAACACAAACCAGAAAAACCACTTGATCCAAACCGAGATCGGTTCATTTTAAGCAAAGGACATGCAGCACCCGCTCTTTATGCAACACTTGCAGAATGCGGATATTTCGACAAAAAACTACTTAAAAAAGTAAGGGAAATAAACTGTATACTACAAGGCCATCCAGTATGCACATGCATACCTGGAGTGGAAGCATCAACAGGAAGCCTAGGCCATGGCCTTAGTTTTTCAAACGGAGTAGCACTTGCAGGAAAACTTGATAAAAAAAACTATCAAGTATACTGTATGATGGGCGATGGTGAAACAGCAGAAGGACAAGTATGGGAAGCAGCAGCTGTTGCATCACACTACAAACTAGATAATATCACAGCTATGATAGATAGAAATTATCTACAGATAGATGGAAACACAGAACAAGTACTAAAACTCGAGCCACTTGACAAAAGATGGAGAAGCTTTGGATGGTACACTATAGAAATAGATGGTCATGACATAAAAAAAATATTAAATGCTTTAGAAGAAGCAAAAAACATCAAAAACAAACCAACTATGATCATCCTAAACACAACTAAGGGTAAAGGAGTATCATTTATGGAAAACAACGTTGATTTCCATGGAGTACCACCAAATGAAATGGAGAGAAAACTTGCAATAAAAGAACTCACGGCACTTGAAGAAAAACTGGAGGCATCGCTATGACAAAAAAAATGGTAAACCCAAGAAATGCATATGGTGAAGCACTCTTGGAACTAGGGAAAAAACACAAGAATCTAGTGGTACTTGATGCAGATTTATCAAAATCAACAAAAACCATCATGTTTGCAAAAAAATACCCAAAACGCTTTTTTGAAATGGGGATAGCCGAGGCAAACATGATGAGCACAGCAGCAGGACTTGCCTCCTGCGGCAAAATACCTTTTGCAAGCACATTTGCAGTATTTGCAACAGGCAGAGTATATGATCAAATACGTATGGATATAGCATATTCAAAGGCGAATGTAAAAATATTTGCAACACATGGTGGAATAAGTGTTGGAAAAGATGGTGCAAGCCATCAGATGATAGAAGACTTAGCTCTTATGAGAGCACTACCATATATGACGGTACTAGCACCAAGTGATGCAACTCAGACTAAAAAACTCGTGCATCTAATGGCTGAAACACAAGGACCTATTTATGCACGTGTAGGACGAGCAAACGCACCATTAATATATTCAGAAAAAGAAGTAGAAAATCTAAAGATTGGAAAAGGCGAAACCGTAGTCGATGGAGAGGATATAACATTTATCTGCTGTGGTACTATGGTAGAGCCTGCAATTGAGGCAAGCAAACTTTTGAAAAAAGAAAAAATAAGTGCAAAAGTCGTGGATATGCACACAGTAAAACCACTAGATCAAAAACTAGTACTAAAATCTGCAAAAGATACAAACGCAGTAATTACAGCTGAGGAACACTCCATAATAGGAGGACTTGGTGCAGCTGTCGCAGAGACAATAGCAGAAAACAATATTGATACAGGTTTTCTAAGGATGGGAATAAAAGATATATTCTGTGAAAGCGGCGACCCTGAGGATCTCTGGGAGAAATACGAGCTCAATGAAAAACACATGATTAAAAAAGCAAAAAAATTAATCAACGAGAAATAACAACAGTTAAAACATCCTCATCTTTTAACAAATGATCCAAACCTACTTTTTGAATATCATGCTTGGCAGATGGTCCTGATACATTTGCATATCTAAATTTATCCTTAAACTCTCTATGAAGTTTGCGACATGCATCCTCAACTGTATCTCCTTTTCTAAGAATCAAAGGCTCGTCCATATCCGCCTGCTCTCCCACAGGTTTCATATAAACACGAATAAGCCTGAGCTCTTCAAAAATAATATCTCTTAATTTTGCAAGACCTCTGCCTTTTGATGCAGAGATACCAAGAACCTTCCAACCACGAGCTTTTATATTTTCAACTATTCGTTTAAGCTCCTTTTTATTAACCAAATCAATCTTATTTACAACAACAATAGCTGGAACATAAATACGATTTTCAATAAAAACATCAATTAATCTATCCTCTGTCACATCCTCGCGAATTATAATATCGGCATTAGTAACATACTCCGAAGAAATAGTTTTAACTAAATCAAAATCAAGATGAGATAGTTTTACAGTTGAAAAGACGTTTATTCCACCATGACCTGTTTTTTTTAAAACAACATCAGGTCTTTTTTGATTAAGACGCAGGCCACCATCAAAAAGCTCACTTGCCATAAGATCAAGATGCTCAGGATGATTAGCATCAATCATAAATAAAATAAGATCAACATTACGCACAGCAGAAAGAACCTCACGACCACGACCCTTACCATCTGAAGCACCAGTAATAAGTCCAGGCAAATCAAAAATCTGAATATCTGCACCATTGTATTTCATCATACCTGGTATTGCATCAAGAGTTGTAAACTCATAAGCACCAACACGGCTTTCGGCACTAGTAAGCTGATTTAAAAGAGTACTCTTACCAATAGAGGGAAACCCCACCAGGCCTACTGTTGCATCACCCTGTTTTTTTATGGCAAAGCCTTTACCTTTACCGCCCTGGCTTTTGCGTTTTTCAACCTCAGAGCGAAGTCGGGCGATCTTTGCCTTAAGTTTTCCTATATGATGCTCAGTAGCTTTGTTTTTCTGAGTGTTGAATATCTCATCTTCTATGTCCTTTATTTGTTTTTCAATATCAGCGGTATCCATGGCCTTAAAAAACCGATATAAAAGAAGTGTTTAATAAAACAAACTATTTAGTTATATGAGTACCAGTTTTACCCTTTAACGCAGCATATCCCTTATCAACATGTGAAATAATTACTTTTTTTCCACCTGATTCAAGAAATCTAATAGCAGCAAGAACCTTAGGACCCATGCTACCATCTGGAAAATGAGCTTGTCCATAATATTTCTTAAGTTCTTTCAAAGAAGTTTTATCCAAGGTTTTTTCATCTGATTTACCATAATTTAGGTAAACCTTTTCAACATTAGTAAGAATCAAAAGAATTTCTGCATTTATTTGCTCAGCAAGTCTTTCAGATGCAAGATCTTTGTCTATCACTCCTTCAAGACCATCAAGGCCCCAGCCTTCTTTTTCAATTACAGGCATACCACCACCTCCAGAGGCAATAACAATAATTCCCTCATCAAGCAGTTTTTTAATGATTTTTCCTTCAACAACCTTGATGGGATCTGGGCTTGGGACAACTATTCTCCATCCATCCCTCATTTTTTTAAAATTGTAGCCTTCCTCTTCTAATTCATCAAGCTCATCTTCATCATAATACGGACCAATAGGTTTAGTAGGATTTTTAAAAGAAGGATCATTTTCATCGACCAAGACCTGAGTAACAAGCGTTGCAACAGAACGAGAAACATCTGCTTTCTTAAGAGCATTCGAAAGACACTGTTGGACCATATAACCAATTAAACCCTCACTCTCGGCAACACAAATACCAAGAGGCATAGCTGGAGTAATATCACGGGCTAAATCATTCTGTAAAAGAATAGCACCAACCTGAGGGCCATTACCATGAGTAACTACTATATCATATCCCTCCTGAATAATTTTAACAAGGTCCTTTGAAATCCTGCGAGTATTCGCAAACTGCTCATGAATATTGCCCTCCTGATCCTTTTTTATAAGAGCATTACCACCAAGAGCAATAACTGCGTTTGTAGCCATAACAACAAGTGAAACAAAAAACAGGTATATAAAAACTTATAACCATAAAAAAAGATAAGAGAAATACAAAAAATGAATTTAGAGATAAAAAGAAAAAAACTTGTGGAAAAACTCAGAAAACAAGGGTATATAAAAACAAAACCTGTTGAAAAAGCATTCTTGGAAACAAAAAGAGAGTATTTCATACCAAAACATCAAAAACAAAACGCATATATTGATACACCACTACAAATAGGAAAAAGTCAAACCATATCTGCTCCACATATGATAGCTATTATGTGCGAAGGACTAGCTCTTAAAAAGAATCAAAAAATACTGGAGATCGGTGCAGGATCAGGTTATCATGCAGCCGTTGTTTCAAAGATAATAGGAGATAAAGGACATGTTTTTACAGTTGAGCGTTTTTCAGATCTGGCAGAAAAAGCAGAGGAAAACCTTAAACAAGCAAACATCAAAAATGTTACAGTAAAAACAGGTGATGGCTCAGAAGGACTAAAAAAACATGCCCCTTATGAAAGGATTTATGTAACATGCGCAGCACCAGAAATACCTGCTCCATTGATAGAGCAACTAAATGATCCTGGAAAACTCATGGTGCCAATAGGCAACACTTTTTGTATGCTTACTCTTTTAGAAAAACAAAAAGGCGTGATAAAAAAGAAAAACCTTGGAGGTTGTGCCTTCGTCCCACTTGTTGGCAAACATGGTTTTTAAAGTTTATAGCCGATATCACGCAAGAATTTTTTACGCCAAGCAATTTCTTCAGAGTTTTCAACACCCTTTGGAGTAAAACCATCAAGTACCCCAAGAATACCTCTTGTTTTTTCATTGTTATCATGTTTTGACTCAGCAACCAATACCTTTGTAGGATTTGCTGTAGCACAAAAGATATTGCAGACCTCTGGAATATTTTGAATGTTATTTAAAAAATTTAATGGAAAACTATCTTTTATAAAAATAATGAAACTATGACCTGCGGCAATATTAAGAGCATTTTTTTCTGCAAGTTTTTTTAATTTTTCATCATTTCCGATGCTTCTTATTTTTCTATCACCGCTTGCCTCACAAAAAGCTACTCCAAACTTTGCAGATGAAACACTGTTTACCATCACTTCATAAATATCTTCCACTGTTTTTATAAAATGACTCTGACCAAGTATAAAATTCATATCATCTGGTTTTTCAATTTCTACTGTTTTAAGCTCTATATCCCCCATAATATTTGTACCTCAGTTATTTGAAATCAAAAAAGTCTTATTTAAAAATAATGTATTTTAAAAAAATAAGAAAAGAAAGAAAAATGTTTTATTTTTTCTTTTTATCTGGTTTGTACTGTTTTCCTTTTTTACCTGGTTTTTCTTCGACATACAAAAACCCTGCTTTGAATAGGGACACAACTATTAACACTATAATTGCTATAACTGCGCCAATTATTGCAAACCATGGCATCGTTATGTCTGTGGGTTCTGGTTCTTCTCCCATATCTACTACTTTTCCACCGACTACTGCAAATGTTGAGGTGCCTGTAACTGTTGCTTCGTAGTACACATAGTTGTCATCTTCATTTATCATCTCTGTTGTAAGATTTTCCCAGGAGCCGTTATGCAGTCTTTTATTTAAGTGTGATTATTTATATGCATATGTGTCTGCATATACACTTGCATATAACTGAACTTTAAAAAAAGAATTGAGCCGAGAGAAAAAAAAGATTATTTTTTTGAATAATGTTTACTCCAGCGGACACGACGAGGAATACGCTTCAGCTGAAGCATATTTTTTTGACACTTGTTTTTACAAAAATAAAGTACAGTACCATCTTTTTTAGCATAAATTTTACCTGTACCTGGTTCGATTTCATTTCCACAAAACGAACATTTTCTTCTTTCAACCATTATTAGCGTCTCCTATTATCTTGGCCCACCAAGGCTTTTTGCTTCACGTTGTGTCTCATTGAGCATTAGTATGTCACCCAGTTGAATGGGCCCTATAACATTGCGTGTTATGATTTTTCCTTTGTCTCTACCGTCAAGCACTCTTACTTTTACCTGTGATGCTTCACCGGCCATGCCTGTACGAGCTATGATTTCTACAACTTCACAAGGTGTTCCTTCTACAGCCATTTTTCATCACTGTTTTTTAACCGAGTCTATTTTTTTTGCTATGTTTTCAATTCCGCCTTTGTCTTTTCCAATATTAAGTATTGCTACTGCTGCGGTTGGAACTTTAAGTCCTGCTGAATTTCCAAGTTCTTGTTTGCTTGGAACATAAGTAAAAGGAATGTTTTTTTCTTCACAAAGAACTGGCATATGTGCAAGGATTTCCTCAGGTGTAATATCCTCTGCCATGACAACAAGTTTTGCTTGGCCGCGTTCCACCTGTTTTGTTACTTCATTTGCACCTTTACTTACTTTTCCGTTATCTCGAGCTTTTTCTACAAGATCATAGGCTAAATCCTGTAACTCTTTTGGTGTCTGAAATTTTACATACATTGGCATCTTTTTTTAGCCTCCTTTTTTAAGCTTTCATAGATATAACATATCTATTAAATCGTAAAGCCTTGAATGTGGGTCATATATAAAAGCTTTTTCAACAGTGTTTACAGAGGTGTTTTTTCTACTTCAAGCCTGTCCGCTGTGGGATATTCTTCTACTATAAAGCATTTGAAACCCCTAGTTTTTAATATAGTTGATATCTCTTCAAGAACAACTGGGTTTATCTCAATCCTTTGTTTTTCTTCATCAACATAAACTTCTTTTTTTTCTATTTTGAGTTGATCCATTAGAAATTTTTTTATTTGAATTGTTGTTTTTTTTGGATGATTTATAGTTCCTTTTAGAATTGTTCCATCATCTGTTATAATATCAGAGTTTTTTGCCACGTTTTTTGCTCTTCTCTTGATTCTGTTTCTAAGCTGTATTCCATCTTTAAAAGAAGAAGAGCAGTAGTGAACCCCTATATCTAAATCCAGGGTCTTATCCAAAATGCTATATGCTGTTTTTTGACTGTTTTTCACAGCAGAAGAAATATCATTTTTAACGGTAAATCCTTTATGGTTTAATATTTCTGCATTTGTTTCAGAGTATTCAAGCTCGTTTAGATTAATCCATTTTATACCAATGTTATTTGCCCATTTAATCAGCTGTAAAATATCATTTTTTTTACCGGGTATCACGGGTATTTCCAATGTAACATCACAGTTGGTTGAAACTAGTTTTGTAATTGTTTTATAAAAACATGTTTCTTGCATTTTTGACCAATATTTTGGCATTGGATGAAAACGGATTTCATCAAGACCATAGTTAACTAAATCAAAAGCTTTTTCATGGTTTTTAAGACCTGAAGTGTAGAGATGAATATGAAATTTTGAGCCAAACTGTTTTTTTAAAGTTACTATATATTTTTTTGTTCTTTTCCATACAACCAATGGGTCTCCACCAGTGATACCTGCACCTGTCGCCTCTATCAGCTCTGCTTCTTTTAATAGTTTTTTTACATCTTTTTCATTTTCTAGTTGCCATTCATCTGCAAAAACATTGTCTTTACCGGTTTTTTTACTGCTTAATGGACAGTAGAAACAATTTGCAGGGCAAAGACCTGTTATTAAAACAACCATCTTAGAGCCTTCTGCACACATCTTGCATGCTGGGGAGAGCGGCTCTGTGTAAATGCTTTCATTAAGCCATTTAAAAAGTTTTTTCATACTTATTTTAAACCATCCGAAGTGATAGAAAATGTTGTTTGTTTTCCTTCTGGTTGTGAACGATGTTTCATAACTGTTGCCATTCTTTTTCCAATATCTAGTTTTTCAAGTTTAACACTTGTTTTTATCATATGTTCTGTTTCCCTGTGTGTAAACGGTTTTATATCACCATTTTTATCTGTGTATACTTGCTCTGCTATTAGTACAAAAATATCTTTTTCACGTGCATTTATCTGAAGGTTAGCCATTTGTCTTAGAAAAGACCTCATCGTTGCATCTTTGTCTTTTTCAAGGTTTATCCTATAAAAAATGTTTAGAGTATCTATTACTATGAGTTTTACCTCTCCTTTTTGTATTATATCATTTATCATTTTTTCTTGATCTTCAAATGATTTAGGGCAAAAAAAGAGTATTTTATCAAGTATTTTTTTGTAGTTGTAACCATTTTTGCATAGCTGCTCAAGTCTTTTAAATGAGACTCCTTCACTGTCTATAAAGGCTACTTTTCCAAGTTTTGATGCACATTCACGTGTTGCCTGCAGGCAAACATTGGTTTTTCCACTACCTGCTTCACCGTATACTTCTGTAATTGTTCCACTTTCTATTCCTCCACCCAATAGCTCATCAAGAGGATTACATTTTATTTCTAAGTATTGCATCTTTGTTTCTACAAAAAGGTCAGTATCAATTCAAATAAAAATGTTTGTGATAAAAAAAATTTAGTTTATTTTTTGTTTTAGTATACATGCCTTACATATTTCTTGGGAAGTAGGCTCACCACAACTCTTGCATTTGTTTAAATCCGCAGGCGGATATTTCTGTAGTAAAAGATCCTTGATTGCATCATAACTGTTTAAGATACTGTGACGTGTTCCAGGGGTCTTATATTCTAAATCATCAACTATATCTCTAAAACTACCTCTCATAGCTCTTTGGGCATATGGACATTCTGCATCATGAAAACTTAGGTTTTTTAAGATTGCATAAAGCGCGTTTTCTTTTTCAGGTATATTTCTCAGTGGCAGCATCCTTGGAACTAGACCAGGTTGTACTTTTTTATGTGGACCCAGTCTTGCTAGTTTTTTCATATCTGCATTTACAAAATTCATAAGAATTGATTGAGCCATATCATCAAGATTATGTCCTGTTACAAGTTTGTTTACTTCTAACTGCTTTGCTTTTTGATTTAGGCAAACACGTCTGAATACCCCGCAATAGCTGCATTCACCGATTTCATCTTTTATTTTTGCTATATCATCCATTGTTTTACCAAATACCTCTTCAAAAGATATAATATAATGTTTTATCCCAAGTTTTTCACAGTTATCAGCAGCATATTTTATGCTTTTATCACGGTATCCTTTTATTCCCTCATCAACAGTTATTGCAAATAACTCAACATCAGGTCTTCTATTAAGAATGGTATGCATTATATGTAATGCTACTATACTGTCTTTTCCACCTGAGACTGCCACAGCGATTTTACTATTTTTCTTTGTTTTTCCCTGTTTTTTTATATCTTTTTTTACTCTTTTTTCAAAATATTTTATAAAATGGTTTTTACAGAGATGTGTACCATTATAACGGATATAGGTCAGTGCTGGTTTTTTACAATTACTACAAGTTTTTGTCATATTTAGATACCATAATTTTTTAAAATAGAGTTATTAGTTTTCATCTGCTCTAATTTCAAATGCGATTATTGGATGCTCCAGGTTAAAATTTGAAATTGTTTTTGGATGCAGTTCACCAAAGTAACCGATTTCTTTATTGTTTTTTACTATCGATGCACATCGACCTTCTATAAAACCAGGATGTTCATAGTTTTTGATTTTAAACTTTAATCCAATATTATTTAACACGGCTTCCGCATAGGATTTACATTCTGTAAAATTTGCTTTTGCATCTATTTTTACAAACGCTAGATTATATCTGTTTTTATATTTTTCATCAACAATTGCCCCTAGTTCAAATATTTGTTGAGGAAGAGAGTGATGCCTATTTTCATTTAGTATTTTTAAAAGAGAAGGTATAAGACCTGATCGCAGGCATGAAAATTCTTCACCAATAGGGTTTTCTATCTCTGCATGTGTTTTTTCAGAAAGACTCATTTTTTTGTATTCGTCTTTTTCATTTGATATGCTAAAAGTTGTAACTTCATTAAAACCCAGACCTATTAGAATAGTTCTAAGCGCCTCATGTAAATTATGATTTTTTAGTGTTTTTCCAAATGTAAGCGATCTAGAATACTCTGACTCAAAGTTTTCATATCCAAAACCTTTGGCAATATCCTCAATAACATCTATTTCATGTAATATATCTGCCCGCCAAGCAGGTACTAAAACACTTGTTTTTTTATCATTTATTTTCTCTGTATCATAACCCATTTTTGAAAGACAAAGATTTATTTTTTTGTAATCCATTTCTATACCAAGTATTTTCTTAATATACTCATGTGAAATTTCAAGTTTTTTTGAATCTAAACCAGGAGTGATGCACTTTTTATCTTTATATTCTACTATTGTGCTGTATATCTGCCCCCCTCTCTCTGCAAGAGCGGTTACAACAATGTTTAAAGCATAGTTAATTGCTTTTTCATCTGTTCCTGTGACATCTATAAAAAGCTCTGTTGTAAAAGGAGTGACCTCAGTTAGACTACCATTTATAACTGGTGGATAAGAAAGAACATTATCATTTTTATCTACAATAAGCGGGTGTTTATCAAAATCTTGCAATAAATGTGCATAATCCCTTCCTTTCTCATGTTTTCTTAGAATCTCAGTCATTGTCATTGATTCTATCTTGTTGAGTGGTACAAACTGAACAGAGTTTGGATCTACAGCTTTATATGTAAAAGAGGGTTCAACAGGCTCAAAATTATGTACCCCAATTGCTATTTTTTTTCTATTACGACCCAAGCCCATATGTAGTTTTTCCTGCAACTCCATCAATGATTTAATCAACTCATCAGTCATTGTAACGTTTTTTACAATAGCCGTTACAACATACGGTCTTACTTTTTCTACAGAATTATCAACCACTATTTTGATATCTGATTTTTTTACATCATATTTTTTAAAACCTTTTTCAAAGCCAAAAAACGCTTTTGATGCTCTTGCTATCCCCTCCACTGATGCTAGGTCAGGTCTATCTGGAAAAAACTCTATACTAATCTCATTTTTTTCAACCTTATCAAGATCTGCACCTATCATAGGTATCTTTTCAAGGAATTCTTTTTTTGAAATATCTTTTTTCAAAAGGCTTTTGAAATCTTCAAAATCAAATGTTACAACTGGCATAATATTTTTTCTGAATAAGTTTTTTATTTATTTGATTTTGGTAGAAACTTTTTAAAAAACTATGCTATTAATCTTTTTTTGATGAAAGAAAATAAATCAAAGTTCAAACTAGTGGTTTTTGATATGGACGGAACCTTGCTTAATGGAAGAGGGATCTTTATAATTGCAGAAAAATATGGTTTTGTCGATGAACTCTGGCGTCTAATAAAAGATAATGCTCTTGAATACTATCAGAGAAGCATTGAAATTGCTAAACTTTCAAAAAACTACAAAGTTGATGAATATCTAGATATTTTTAGAAAAATCAAGATTCAACCAAATGTTGAGAAAATAATTAAGATTCTAAAAAAGAAAAAAATGATTTGTGCTATTGCAACAGATAGTTACAATATTCTTGCAGATGATTTGAAAAACAAACTCAACTTTGATTATGCCTTTGCCAATAATCTTATAACAGATGAAGGCGTTATAAAAGGTGAGTTAGAGATTCACAACAAAAGCCTTATCCCAGATTTTGTCAGTGGCAACATATACTCGATTTGTAAAAGCAAGGTTCTAGAGGATCTATGCAAAAAACATGGTTTTTCCGTTGATCAAACAATTGCTATAGGTGATGGAAAGGTAGACGCAGGTATGATTAAAAAAGCAGGTCTTGGAATCGCATTTAACGCACCTGATAAGGTGAACAAAATTGCAGATGTTGTGACAAATGATTTAAAAGAAATATTAAAACATATTTGAGGAGGCTGTAAAAGTGGATATAAAACAGGATGAAATGACAACACTTCATGATTTAAATGTAAATAAAAAAAAGCTTATGAAAGCTGTTTCAGATGCAGCAGTTGAGCGCCCTGTTTCAGTTATAATGCCAATGCTTTACAAAGAAATAAAAAATGATGCGCTTGAAAATATTTCAAAAGGATTAAACAAATGTAATTATCTCAACAAAATAGTAATTCCTCTGGCTGCAAAAAATCAGAAGGAATTCAATCATGTTAAACGTTTTTTCAGAGATCTAGAAATACCTCATTTGATAATGTGGTGTAACGGACCAAAAGTTACAAAACTACTTGATGAGCTGAAAACTGATGGAATTAATCTTTTAAAATACAAGGGTAAAGGCCGTGATGTATGGCTTGCAATGGGTATTGCAAGCATAGATTCATATGGTATAGCCCTTCATGATGCAGATGTACTGCATTATGATGAGATGATTCCAACAAAGTTATTATATCCAATTGTCGAGCCTGAACTTGATTTTAAATTCAGTAAAGGGTATTATGCACGTGTAAACCTTGAAAAAAGAATTTTTTATGGACGTGTTTTCCGACTGTTTTTACAGCCATTGCTTCGTGCTTTTGTAGACAATATTGGCCATGAAACACCATTTATTAGATTCCTACGAGCCTTTAGATACTCAATATCCGGAGAATTCGCGTTAACAAGTGATCTAGCACGTGACGTAGATATTCCTGGTGACTGGGGCCTTGAGGTAGGCATTATGTCTGAGATGTACCGTAACGTAGTTTTGAAAAGTATTTGTCAGGTAGATCTTGGTTTTTATGATCATAAACATCAGCGAGTTGGAAAAACAGCTGATAGAGGCCTTACAAAAATGAGCGGAGATATACTCAAAACTCTTCTGCGTGTTTTAATTGAAGAAGAACATGTGGAAGTCTCCAAAGAAAGTCTGATCACACTACGTGTCTTATATGTAAGACATGCAAGAGATGCTATTCGTAAATACCATGCTGATGCACATTTTAACAATTTACGATATGATCGCCATCACGAGGAATCAATGATGGAGAAATTCAGCCAACAAATTATGAACGCAGGGACAAGTTATCTTAGAAAACCAGTTGGAACTCGTATACCTGACTGGCTTAGAACAATTAGTGCACGACGTAAAATAAGAGAACAATTATTAGACGTAGTAGTGGCAGATAATGAAGAGAAAAAGTAATTAGAAAGTAAGTTGATACATAATATGTCTTTTGAGGAGAGATGGGATGAACCAAGATTGGAACAGAGGCCTTAGTTTAAAGCCAGAGATTTTAAATAGATGTAAAGAAGTTGGACAAACAGACATAATAGTTGGTGTGCTCTGTAAAAACGTTGAGACAACTGTTTTAAATGTTTTAAATGTAATAAACGAGGGTTTGTATCGTTATTTTCCTGAGCATTCAAAAGCAATCGTTATAAGCCTTGCTGAATCAACAGATGAGACAGATGAAGCAGTTAATCTTTTTCAGCCATATGGCTCTGTAAAAAAGATTGTAACAAAGGATATAATAAGTGAAGGAAAAGGCTCAGGTGTCATGACTATTTTTGAAATAGCACATGAATGTGATGCGAAAATGGTCGTACTAATGGATGGGGATCTTTTGAGTATCAAACCACGTTGGATTCCAATGATTGCAAATCCAATAGTTTACGGAAGAGCTGATCTAACAGTTCCATATTACATACGTGATAAAAACGATGGTGTAATAACAAATAACCTTGTATATCCTTTCACCAGAGCATTATATGGCATAGACATCCGTCAGCCAATCGCAGGAGAATATGCTATATCAAAAAATCTATATGAGCTGTTACGTAATCACAAACTTTTTCCACCAGATTTTGGAGTAGATATATTCATATTAACTGTTGCTGCAGCAGAAGGAATGTATGTAAAAGAAGGATTGTTTTCACTAAAAATACATGAGTCAACAACACATTATCTTGAACCGGAAAAATTCCTAATACCAATGTTTAGAAAAGTAACAGGTGCTATGTTTGAACTTGCCAAACACTACGAGGATTACTGGAAAGCACATAAAAGTCCTTTCAAAACAAAGTATCATAGAGAATGCTTTAGCCCAAAACCAATCCCTGTAAAAATAGATATCCCAAATATGAAAAAGAACTTTAAATCAGAATTTCACACTACAAAAAACATTATGAAACAATATCTACCAGAAAGCATTATGCTAGATCTTGAAAAAATCGTTGAAAACGGAGACAAATTTGACTCTGAACTATGGGCAGAAATTGTCTACAACTATGCCTCTGCATGGAAACACGTTCAAACAGATTCAGATAAATACCTACTTCTTGATTCATTAAAAAATCTATGGATCGGGCGTTTCGTAAGCTATGCCAAAGAAGTAGATGATATGGATATAAATGATGCTGAAAAAGTAATTCAAAAACAAGCAGAAGTATTTGAAGAAAAATTTGATTACCTACGCTCTATTTTTGAAGACCCTGTAATGCCAACATAAAACAAATTTAAAGGTGAAAAAATTTGAAAATATACGCGATAGCAGATTTACATGGATCACAGTATAGGCTAAATCTTGTTCTAAAAAATATACAACGATATTCACCAGATCTAGTAGTTGTATGTGGAGATATCACCCAGTTTGGACCTGCAGATGTTGCAAAAAATTTTCTTGATCAAATACCAATAGATACACTTGCAGTAACTGGAAACATCGATTCATCTGATGTAGAGAAAGGAATAGACAAGAGTAAAGCCGATAGAATAGAACTTAAAAAAATTGTAAAAAAAGGAACATCTTTTGTCGGTGTAAGCGGTGTAAATCCAAATCATTTTAGAATACTTTCAGATAAAAAAATGATAGATGAAAAAACAGTTCTTGTAACACATGTACCACCACATAATACAGTAGATAAGATATTTATCGGAAATCATGGTGGAAGCAAAGAACTAAGAAGTCTTGTTGATAAATATAAACCACGCCTTGTTTTAAGTGGACATATCCATGAATCCCCTGGTTTTAAAAAAATAGATGATACCGTTTTTGTAAACTGCAGTATTGGTAAAAGAGGCGAAGGAGCAATTATAGACTTAAATGGGAAAATAAATGTTACTATGTTGGAATAAAAAAATAACATAGTCCCGTCCAGATTCGAACTGGAGTCCAAAGGTCCAGAACCTTTGATGATTGACCTCTACACCACGGGACTATCAAATAAAAAAAAAGAATTATTTGTTTAGATATATCGTTTGCGTTGGGAACGCCATTTCTATTCCTTCTTTTTCAAAGGATTCCTTTATTGCAAAATTTATTGCTTCTTGAGTATCCATATATTTGTTATAATCCTGTGTTTTCAAATAATATACAACATCAAATTTTAAACTAGAATCCCCAAACTCTATAAAATGAACTCTATCTATCCTATCAACAAAAGCAAGTTTCTCAGAATTAATGATATCTCTTATGATACTAGGTATTTTTTTAAGTTTTTTAGTAGAAGTATCATATGTTACTCCAAAACTAAAAGAAATCCTTCTTTTTCTCATTTTCTTGAAATTACGGATACTTGCAGTGGTAAGTTCTTTGTTGGAAAGAACTAATTCTTCACCCTGCAGTAGTTGTACACGTGTTGATTTCATACCTATTTTTTTAACTGTTCCTGAGTAATCCCCAACAATTATAAAATCTCCAATTTCAAATGGTTTATCAAAATAAATTGAAAAGGCACTAAAGAAATCACTGAGTACATGTTGCAGTGCAAAACCTATGACAATCGCTGAAGCAGAGACACCTATTGCAAGTCCTGTTAAATCAATACCTGCAAGAGCCATGAAAACAAAGAAGGATATAAGATAAACAATTGCGTTAAATACTCCTCTAAAAACAAATAAGATATGTTGACTTACTTTCTTCTTTTTTTCTTGTCGCTCGGCATACCAAGTAAAAATTACATTAGTGATTCTAGTAAAGATATAAGCTATCAAAAGTATAGATATCAACAAAAATATTTTATCAACAAAAGCATTAACTTCTGCACTGTACTGGCTTAAAATATCAAGATTAAATATGAACGTATAAACACCAAAGAACAAAACCAGTACGTAAATTGGTTTTTTAACATTTTTTAAGATTTCATCATCTATTTTTGTTTTGGTTTTACCTGCCCATTTTTTAAAGTAATGTTCAAAAACATGTTCTACAATCCATCCCAAGAGTAAAAAACCGATAAAAACCAAAGCTGATATCAGCAAACGCGCTTGAAAGTCTGTTAAACCTGCTGTGTTTTCAAGAAACTGATAAGCAGATGTAAATCCATCTATATCCTTTAAATCAAACATATCTATCGAGCCCCCTAAAAAAATGCTTATATTTAAAACTTTACATATGCATCCAGAGCAAGTTTAATAATAGCTATTTGTTACGGATTTTCACAAATCCCTATTGTTTGGGAGGAAAAAACAATGACTGTTGTAGTTAAAGGATCTGGTCTCACAATTGAGGATATAGTAAAAGTTGCAAGATACAATGAGAAAGTAAAGCTTGACAGTGATGCTCTTAAGAGAATAAAAAAGTGTAGAGAAGTTCTTGAAAAAAAGATAGATGCAAAAGAGATAATGTACGGTGTAAATACAGGCATTGGTGAGTTTTCAGAAGTAGTTTTAACAGAGAATCAAATCAAACAGTTCCAGAAATATCTTGTTTATAATCATGCAGCAGGTATTGGTGATCCTGCACCAATTGAGTATGTACGTGGTGCTATGCTTGCACGAATAAATGTTCATTCACATGGGCAAAGTGGTTGCAGACCAGAGATTACAAAGACTCTTGTGGAGATGCTGAACAAGGGCGTTACTCCCTTTGTTTGTCAGAAAGGAAGTGTTGGTGCATGTGGTGATTTAGCACCAATGTCTCAGATTGCGCTTTTGATGCTAGGAGAGGGAAAAGCATACTATAAAGGAAAACTTTATAGTGGAAAAGAAGCGATGAAAAAAGCAGGTATAAAAGTACCTGGTCTAAAAGCAAGAGATGGCCTTGCGATAATAAATGGATCTAATGTTTTAACTGCTATGAGTGCTATTTTTTTGTATGATGCTAATAATTTTTTGAAACAAGCTGAAATCGCAGCTGCAATGAGCCTTGAAGCATTAAAAGCCAATATGGGTCCTTACACAGCAAAACTTCATGAGGCCCGTGGTTTCAAAGGCGCGGTTCGTAGTGCTAAATCCATATGTAACCTAGTTGAAGGCGGGGATTTAAAAGAAGGGAAAATAAAATGCAAAGTCCAAGATGCATATTCAATGAGATCAACACCTCAGGTAATAGGTGCTGCCCATGATGCGCTTAGATGGGCAAAAGAGCAAGTAGAAACCGAGCTTAATGGAGTATGTGATAATCCTGTGTTTTTCCCAGATGAGGATTTACAGATATCTGGTGCGAATTTCCAAGGAACGCCTGTTAGTGTACCTATGGATATGGCCGGTTATTCAATTACAATGGTTTGTGTTATGAGTGAAAGACGTATGAACAGGCTTAACAACCCTGCTTTAAGTGTGGGACTTCCAGCATTTTTAACAAAAGGAGCTGGTATGTTTTCAGGTCTAATGCTCAGTCAATATACCGCTGATAGCCTAATTGTAGAGCAAAGGATTCTTTCAACACCTGCTAGCATCCAGTCAATCCCAGCAGCAGCTGATCAAGAAGATTTTGTCAGCATGGGTATGACTACAGCTATCAAAAATTTCCAGATTCTTGATAATGCATATGGGATACTTGGAATTGAGATGATGGCCGCTGCTCAAGCACTTGATTTTAGAGAATACAATTTTGGGAAAGGAGTAACTACTGCAAAAAAAGTTATTCGCAAACATGTAGATTTTCTTGATGAAGACAGACCACTATACAATGATCATACAAAAATGAAAGAACTGGTTAAATCCGGTGAGATATTAGAAAAAGTAGAAAAAGAAATAGGAAAACTAGAATAAAAAAATATTATTTTTTCTTATTCTTAATCATAGGTGATTCTATTTCAGAGTTTTTGATTAAATCAATTGACTCTTTGTATCCTGCATCAGCATGACGTACTACACCCATACCTGGATCTGTTTTAAAGACACGTTTTATTCTCTCATCTGTCTCTTTTGTTCCATCGCATACTACTACCATCCCCGCATGTGTTGACAGACCAATTCCAACACCACCACCATTATGTATCTGAATGTTATCAGCACCCGCAGCACAGTTTAACAACGCATTTAGCAGAGGCCAATCAGCTACTACATCACTTTTATCTTTCATAGATTCTGTCTCACGATATGGTGATGCAACACTACCTGAGTCGAGATGATCACGTGTTATTGCGACAGGACCAATCTCGCCTTTTTTAATCATCTCATTCATCTTTAAAGCAAAACGTTCTCTCTCCCCATATCCAAGCCAGCATACACGCGCAGGAAGTCCTTCCCATGGTAAAAACT
>CAZQEU010000021.1:0-22066 GCA_964592335.1 uncultured Thermoplasmatales archaeon | reverse complement strand
TTAATATTTTTTTAACTAGGTATCTATGCACTCTATTGATATAATCCATTGTATTTTTTGCTGCTTAATTTTTACTCTTAAGTAAAATTATTAATGGGCCTGTTATTGGAAATAAACAACCCATGATAAAAAAGAGTAGAGCAAGATTGGTTTGACCATCTAATAAAAGTAACAAAGCACTATAAGTATAAGAAAGAAAACCAACAGGCCATAAAATAGTACAAACTGGTATCAACAATATAAATAAGGTTCCTCTAAGAATTTCAGGCAGTCTAGTCCTGTCCATTATTGTGCTGTGTTTTTTTCCTGCAATGTTATCAGTAATTTCCGATGGGTTGTTTTGACCTGTTAGACAAACCTGCTCCTCATCTCTTTTTGTTGTCAAACCTGTCATTGTAATATCTTTTATATTCTCTCGAATATCTTGCATTTCTTCTAGGTTTACTCTTGATTTTAATAGTTCATCTATTCTAACCGTCTCAATTTTTTTTAAAATTTTAGATATAAGCAAAGATAATGCAGAGTTTCTTTGTAATTTTTTGTCTAATATCTCCAGTGATTCCAAAAAATCTTTTTTTATTTCTTCAATTGAATCTGTACTGGTTTTTTCTTGTATTGGTCTTGCAAGAGAGGTTGTCGTTAGCATCAAAGTTGTAGTAAGCACTACAAACATTAGGTATTTTTTTGTTTTTTTCATATTTTTCACTATGTTTTTATAAATAAATATGGATTTTATTATTTATAAAATCAAACTCAAATAATTTTACAAAAAATTAAATTTAAATAGTATTTTTTTTAATTTTAGTAAAAAAACGCTAGTTTATTATACTATTATGTATATATTATATATTTATGGGGGGAATAGATCTTAAAGATAAAAAAATACTTTATCAACTAGATTTAGATTCCAGGCAACCTCTAACACAAATAGGAAAAAAAGTTGGCCTAGGGAGAAATGTAGTAAACTATAGAATAAAAAAAATGCAAGAAAAAGGAATAATAAAAAATTTTTACACCTACATAAACTCATTTAAACTCGGATATATGATTTTTAGAATATACATAAAACTACAATATACCCCCCAAGATATAAAAAATGAGATACTTAATTACTTTATAAATAATAAGAATTCTATGGCAGTTAATTCTGTTAAAGGTGATATTGATTTATCAATGCTTTTGTGGGTCAAAAAAGATTATGATTTTTATCTTTTTTGGAATGAAACTATAGAAAAATATGGAAATTATTTTGATGAAAAAATTTTTTCTATATATTTACAAGGAGATGACTATAACTACAGCTTTTTGCAACCCATGAATAATAATTTTTATAGAAAAAATTATTCTTTCAGCCGTAAATCAAAAACCGTTGAAATTGATGAATTAGACTATAAAATACTTGATATTTTGTCCTTAAACGCTCGTATTCCATTGATAGAACTTGCAAATAAACTAGGTTGTTCATCTCAAATATTGTTGTATAGAATAAATAATCTTAAAGAAAAAGGAGTAATTATAGGTTTTAGAACTAGACTTGATTTTTCAAAAATAGGGTTCAGGCAATGCAGTTTAAAAATAGATCTAAAAGATTACTCAAAAAGAAAAAATATCATAGTATATCTGAAAAAAATCCCTAATTTTGTATGCCTAAATACAGCTGTCGGTTACAAAGATTTAGAAATAGAACTTATTGTTACAGATTTAGATGAGTTAAATGGTTTTATAGATAAACTCGAGTCTAAATTCCCAGATGTTATAAGAAATTTTGTATATTGGATCGATGTGAAACGTCTTAAATTTCGTTTAATACCTAAAATCGATTTTTAAAAAAAGATTAACCAACCACTTGTATTACCTGTTTATTTACCACTAAAAACTCTTTTAGCGATCCAGACTCTTTTAGTTTTTTAAGCTCATCGTAATCTAAAACATGTTCATAGTTTGATATAACCCTTGATCCACTAGGGCCCCAACTAGCTATCTCAATATTTTTTAAATCAAAGTTTTTAACACTACCAAGAATTGTAAAAGACTCAGCGTTAATACTATAACCACATTTTGTACATTCAATAACTGAATCATAAGGAATATAAGGGTTATATGAGTCACTTATTGGTTCTACTTGGATCATAATCATTTTACTGCCGCATTTAGGACATTTCATGGAGTTTTTACCAGTTCTATCCCAAAGACCTGCTACAACCTCCATATTTTTTTTGTTATAACCCTTACTCAAACCGATCCAACCTATTATATATGTAATCTTCTAACATAAATACTTTTGCTAAAAAAACTGATTTTTATGTATTTTTTTTTGATTGCAATATCTTTATTAAGAACATATCTGCCAGTATCACTAATATGTAGCACTGTACTATAAGACGGTTGTATCAATGGCTTATTATCAAAAAAAACTGTAAAACTTATTAAATAATTCTACTTATATTGCTTAAGTAAACTTGGTGAGGAAAAAATATAAAATGAAACTGATGACATTTCTATCAGATTTTGGATACAAAAGTAGTTATGTAGCCCAGATGAAGGGAATAGCTAGTAGTATCACAGATGCAACTCTTGAGGATATAACACATGATATACCCGCACATAACATAAGAGAAGGAGCCTTTGTTTTAAAAACAGCGTCACCTTTTTTCCCAAGGGGTACTGTACATGTAGCTGTAGTAGATCCAGGTGTTGGAACAGGAAGAAGAGGAATAGTTGCTACAACAAATTCACAGATATTTGTAGGACCAGATAATGGTCTACTTATCCCTGCGGCAAGAGCACTGGGAAACTTTGAAGTATATGAAATACAAAATCCAGATTTTATGTTAGACAGCGTAAGCAATACTTTTCATGGCAGGGATGTATTTACTCCTATTGCGGCACATATACTAAACGGTGCTTATTTCGATGAAATAGGTTCAAAGATAACAGATTATATCGATTTAAACTTTGGAAAATTTGAGATAGATACAAAGAGTGCAACAGGACAAGTAATATATATTGATGGTTTTGGAAATATAATTACAAATATAGATGGAAATAGACTAAGAATCCTCTTGGATTATGGAAAAAAGATAATGTTGTTCATTGGAAAGCAAAAAAAAGAAATCCCCTTTGTAAAAGCATATAACTATGTAAAAAAAGATGAGGTATTGGCAGCAATTGGAAGTAATAATTTACTTGAAATCTCAATAAACCAAGGCAATGCCGCAGAGAAACTAAAAATAAAACCTGGTGATCAGATAAAAATACTTTTTTAGCTAAAACTTTTTCTGCTCGCTGTCAATTTTAGTATAAATTTTACCGCCCAAATAGTAACAAGGTTTTATCTCTTTATTATTTAGTAAGTCTTTTCCAAAAGCGTTTTCATCAACCATTGTGTTTATTACTTCTCCAACAAAAAAACTATGATCTCCTAGACTAATTGTTTTAAAGAGTTTGCATTCAAGATGTGCAAAACACTGTTTTATAATCTTTGTTTTAACCTTTCTTGCATCAGCAAGAGTCAAACCTGTTTCTTTTATTTTATCTGTGTTTCTACCGCTATGTGTTCCACAGAAATGAACCTTTTTAACAAGCTCATATGTTGCAAAGTTAATAGCAAATTCTTTAGATTTATTAATTAGATTATGTGAAAAACGAGATGGGGCTATTGAAACGCCATATAATGGTGGTTTTTTGGATATAGGTGTATGCCACGCAACAGTTATAGGGTTAGTATTTCCTTTCTCATCAGTTGCAGTTACAATTGCTGCCTGCATTGGAAAAGCGTATTGATAAAATTTTTTTATGTTGCCAGTTTTTTTCATAATTTTTCTCTATTCTCCTTAAAATTTAATTATAGCATCAAGTAGACCATGTGCATAATTGATACAGCCAAAACTTGTAAAATAATCTTTTTTTTGTAGATAATATTTTGAATCCTCAAAATACTGACTTGCAAGTTCGATGGTTTTCTTCTGGGATTCTGTTTGTTTTATTTCATTTGTTTTTGTAATATTTTCTTCAAACATTACAATATCTTTTTTAATACGAGTTGCTTCGTCCATTAAATCTTTACAAGTAAAACTTACTAAAATATTTTATGATATAAAGATTTTAAAATTAAAGAAAATAAAAAAAAGAGAGTTATGTAGGATTTATTTTTTCCTACAATACGAGTACTAATTTACCTAGTACAAATGCTTCTTTTGTAATAGATTCTTCCAGTTCGCCTGATGTTGCTTCGATTTCAATTGTTGCTTTACCGAATTTCATTGTTACTTGTTTTGATTGAATAGTTTCTGTTTTATCTTTTGCTAGTTCATCTATTGTTCCATTGTTTTTAATCTGCCAGCTGCCAAGTACGCCTTCTTTGTATATCGTGAAATTCCAGTTTATATCGTATAGTTTCATGGTTCCTATGTTTTTAACACCAGCACCTACTGTTGCTATGTTAAACATCATTGGAGCAACTATCTCAAGGTCTTCCTCTTCTTCTGGTGGTTCTTCATCTTCTATTACAACAGTTATTGTGTTTCCCCAGTCTCCTGTTTTTCCGTTTACATCTTTGGCTTTGGCTTTTACTTTATAAGCGCCTTCTAATCCAAAGACTTTAGTAAGTTCTACTTCAACGCCTGATGGATAATAACTAGTCCATTCATCTACAGTATTATCGTCATCCCAGTCTATACCATACATTACAAGATCGCCGTCGAAATCAGTAGTTTTTACATAAAATGTTAGTTCTTCCCCTGTTTCCCCTTCGGTGCTTTCACGTATGATAGGTGGGCATGGCTGTGCGTTATCAACTGTTGTTATATCTACTTCGTCATAATATGTTTCAATTAGTTCTAGTGGGCATCCATCATAGATGTATAACCATGCTTTGTTTTTAGGTAAACAATCGCTGCAATCACTAGTTACTCCTGTAACAAGTGCATCAAACTCTATTGTGATTATATCTCCATCTGATACTTCGTCCTCACTTGAGTTGAACCAAATGATTTTTCCATTAGGCGAAACATCTACGGTTACATTCAAGTTTGAGTCTACATTATCTGCAAATACTAGTACACATGGTAGTTGATCTTTGAATCTAACATCTGTTAGATTTTCATTTCCATAGTATTCAAACTCTAGTTTGAACCTCATGGTCTCATCAACAAAACCAGTTCCTTCATCTTCCCAGCATTTACCTACTTGTACTTTTTTCTCAAATCTTGTATCTGGTGGGCAGCATGAAACATTTGCGTAATCCCAGTCTAAATAGTAGTTGCATTCATCACAGAGGTAACAACCCCATCCAACTGCAAATGCAACATCAGTTGAAACACATTCACATGACTCACAGTAATTTGCAACTTCTGTTTCAAACTCGATTACAACGCTTTGACCATCTAATAGGTCAAAACCAGTAGCGCTTCTGAAATCCCATATAATAGCATAGCATTCATCGCCGCCACAGCAGCAACCAAAGTCACAGTCTATCATATCTGGGATTGTAACTTCTTCATCACATAGAGTAAGAGTAGTTCCAGCATCAGGTATTATATATGGGTAATCAGTTGAACCAGGTGTGATTGTGTTTCCTCTTACTTTTACCTCTGTAGTTTCAAGATACTCAAGGCAGTCATCAGGCAAGAGGTCACCTACAAGCATACAATCAAGCATGTCTCCTTCAGCTCCATGGTAGGTAGTTGTTATTCTAAAGGTTACTTTTTGCCCGATTCTTACTTCTTCAAGCTCGTTTACCCAGCTTTGAGAATCTGGATCCCATACATCTTTTACGACAGATAGTTGTTTCCAAATGATAAGATGCACTGAATCCTCTGCAAATACATCAGGATATTGTGTATCTGTAGCATTTACGTAATTGTCACCTTCTACCATATCATCAAATAAAAATGCTAGTGGTCTGATTTTTGCTGTTAGATATATTACAAAATATCCTTCTTCAGTTATTGTTCCAATCTCCCATGTTATCTTCTGATCATCTAGTGTTGTGTATCCTGGGGTGCTTGACCAGTACATTAAAAACTCTGGTAGGACATCTGTTACTAATACGTTGTCTAAATCAACGTTTCCAGTGTTTGTAACATTGATTTTAAAATCTATGTATTGACCGTCGTTTAGCAGGTCATAGACGCATATATATGTGGTTAGTTCATCATCGACCCATTCCTCTATTTCAGGGTCATATACTTGTTTGTCTATGTCTATACTTGGTTCAGGGGGCGGGGTGACAGTTATATTTACCCATGCATCATCACATGCTTCGTGGTCATATTGGCCGCATTCCACTGCTTCTAGATAAGCCCAGTTTTGATTGTTCAGCTCTTCACTCTGAATTACTGTTGCATTAAATTCTATATAAACATTTTCTCCATAATGCAAGCTGAGCCCGCTAAATGTCCAGTTGATCCATTTTCCATCAACATTTTCTGTATATGTTTCAGGAGAGGATACATTATTGTTGAATTCCAGACATTCGGGTAGGTGGTCTTTGATTTCTATGTTATAAAGGCTATATCCTGCTGTAATGTTATAAAAAGTCAAATTAATCCTAAATCTAACATCTTCGCCTACTTGGGATTCTATATCATTTACCCATTCTTCAGCATCGCTGTCCCATACTTCTTTTGTAAAAATCACAGTTCCTTTTTGAAAAGGATCTGTTGCTGTCCCTACTATTGTAAAAGAAGAGACGATCATCACTAGCGCCATTACAAAGCTTATTTTAGTTCTTATTTTCATTTATTTATATCCCCCATAATATGGTTTTTTATATTTTGGATAGGAAATTTCCATATAATTATATATTGTGTACTATATAAATATTCCTATCTTTTACTTTATATATAATACAAAAAAGCATCTAGATATATCTATTTTAATGTAACGGTTATTCCAAGGTTTTAGCTAAGAAATAGTTAACCCAATGTTTATTAAAATATCAAATAAAACGCATATGTTATTATATCCATACGGTTTTCCTATCATTATGTTTCAGTTTATTCGTCGTTTTTATCATAGTCAATAAACAATCCAAAATTTATCATGAAAACATCGATTTCTTCTGTTATAGACTCTCCCTCTCCGTATGCTATCACTTTTAACGTTGTAATATTAAATGACATCTCATTTAGCAAAAAGATATGGTCTTCTGTGGTGTTTCCTTTAAGCTCGTCATTTAGATAATATTCTACTTTTTCTACTTCAAACAGTTCTGTCTCGTTTACTTTTATCTCGATATTTATTGGACCTATCATAAGTGATTCATAATCAACATTGTCTAGGAAAGGACTGATATCTAACATTGGCTTGTCCCACAGGTAAAACATTCCTCTCTCAGGCCTAACGATAATGCTGGAAGGTTTTTCTGAAACTATAACTGTTACTTCTCCAACGTCGTAGTGTTCATTTCCATCTGTTATATTATAGCTGAAAACATCTGTACCAACAAAACCAGGATCTGGTGTATATTTTATCATATCTCCTACAATTGTTGCGGTACCATTGTTTGGCTGGTTTTCTATCTTGTTTAAACTAACAGTATCACCATTTGTATCATAATCGTTTATCAGCACATTTATTGGATTATTTGTACTATTCTCATAAACATGTTCTATATCATCTACTGCTACTGGTGGATGATTAACCTCTATTACATATACATCCATGTAGACTGTTGCAGTAGAGTAAGCTGAGTTTGAATCAGTTATATTGTATACAAAACTATCAAAGCCAATATAAGATGTATCCGGAGTATATGTTATGCTATCTGAGCCTACATTAAGGCTTCCATGTACAGGGTATAATTCAATTCCTTGTATATCTAGGGTATCATCATCACCATCATAATCATTTGTTAAAACGTTTATTTCAACAGATGTGTTTACGGCAGTGTTTATGTAATCATCAACTGCTACTGGCACATCGTTTATATTTTCAATGTAAAGTGTGACATCTGCTGTGTCTTGTTGAACTCCATCAGATATACTGTAGACAAAACTATCAATTCCCGAATAGTTTTCATCTGGTGTATACAAAATATCGTCTCCACTAATATATGCATCACCATGAGTAGGCTCGGTTTCAATTATTTCGATTGTTAAGATATCCTCTGGGTCTTCATCTGTATCATTTGTTAGTACATCTAGAATGTTATCTGAGGAGTCTTCCATTATATTGTAATAGTCATCGTTTGCAATAGGTGGATTGTTCTCGGGTTCAGGTATTACTTTAACATCTACAGTATCTTTTGCTCTTATAAGTGATCCTTCATCTATGTGAGCGCTATCTGAGTCAATTATTCCTGCTGCTTTTGCAATATTAATTCCTTTTCCAGGGTTTATTGCCAATGCATCAAACTCTATTGTTATTTCTTCTCCAATACTGAAGTTTTCAAAATACCATATCAAAGACTCTTGGTTAAGCTCAGGTTTAAAAGGCTCTGCATTACCATAGTATGATAGAATATATTTTGGTAGTACATCAACTACTGGTAATCCTGAGAAATTTAAACTTCCATTATTTCTAACTTTTATCCTGAATCTGACAGTATCATTTTTTTCAACAGTGATGCTTTCTTGCCAGCTGCTTGTACTTTCATTGTAGACTTTTTTATCAAGTTTAATTTCTGCTTCACTTGGATTTGTAAGAATCTGAATGATTACAGACTGGTTTTGTTCTAGGTTTATCTCCTCTATGTTTAGTTCATACTTTTGTATTTCAATTGATAATGCTTCAATTTCTTGTCCATATGTTGTTTCTGTGGATTGTAAATTTTGGATATCCAATGATGTTTGTTCTGCCAGCAGATTATTGTTTTCTAAAATTGTATTTGATTCATCCAAATCTGTTGATAACAAGTTATAGTTGTCTTGAATTGTTTGTAGCTCAAGATTACTGTTTTCTATTTCTGTTTGAATCTGTGTTTTTGTTGTTTCTTGCTCATAAAGCTCTGAGTTTAATGTTTGTTTTAACAAGTTTTTTGAATCCTTCAGATCCATTAGTTCAGAAAATTCAGCGTTTGCAGTTGATAACTCATTTTCAGTTGTTTGAATCAACTGATTCTTTTGATTTATTTCTTCTTCAACAGAAGCCTTTTGAGCCAATAAATCCTCAAGTGTGCTTTGTTCTTGATTTAAATCCTGAGTTGCTGCATCAAGCTGACTGGAGATAGTGTTTAATTCAGATTGTTTATCAGATAGTATTTGTTCTTGATCTGCGATGAAAGTATTTATTTCATCAACATTTTGTTGCGCATCTACTATTGCTAATGCATTTAACTCTTCTTCTTTTACTGCTTTTAAACTTGTTAGTTCCGCAACATTAGATTCTGTATCAGCTATATCTTTTTCAAACTGTGATATTTGTAAGTTACAACCTTGAATTTCTGATTCTAGATTAGAGATTTCATTTACTGCTGTTTGTTTTTGTTGAGACAATGAATCCAGGTTTTCTTGAATACTAGTTTTTGCTTGATAATTTTCTTCTTGTAAAAGCTTTATGTTGTCAAGCTCTGCTTGATTAGATGTTTGTGAATCAGATAATGTATCTATATCTGCGTTTAACAATCCTATCTGTGTCTGTATCTGAACAATTGATCCTTCTATCGATGTTTTTTGAGTGTTAAGAGCTGCTATATCCTCTGATAGTGTTTGCTCATCACTTACTGCTTTATCTAATATTGTTTGCAGACTTGCCTTATCTTCCTGGTTTTCTAATAACTGTGCTTGGATATTAGCTGATTCTTGTTCATATGTTTGTTTATCCAAAGTAAGTGTTGCTATCGGGTTCTCTTGATCGCCGATTTGTGTTTCAATTGCGGTTATCTGCTTTTGATAATCATTTATTTGTTTTTGTATATTGCTTACTTGATCTGCGGTATTTTCCTCTTCTGTATTTAATGTAGCAAGCTCATCTTGTAAAACATTATATGCTTGTTGGTTAGCAAGTATTTGAGTGTTTATATCTTCAGATAAGCTTTCAAATTGTATTTTATCTGCATTTAAAACATCGATTTCCAATTGAAGGGTATTTATTGCAGTATTGACTTGCGATTGTTGGCCTTCTAAAATAGTTATTTGTTGTGTAAGGCTACTTATCTCGTCTTGACCGACTTGTTTATCCATGTTTAAGTTAGAAATTGTCGACTCAATTGAGGAGATTGTCGCCTGTGTATTTGTTATATCTGTTTGAATTAGAGTAATTTGACTTTCTTTATCCGAAACTGCGCTCATCAGATTACTAACATCTTCGCTGTTAGCAGATAAATCTGATAAAAGCTGATCATATTCCTGATTTAGTTGATCTAAATTAGCTTGTTCTGTTGTAAGTGTTAACTCTAAACTTTCTTGAAGGCTTATCTGATCTGCTAAAAACCCTTGTTTTAAAGAAATATCCTCAGATATACTTTGTTGAGATGCCTCTAAATCAGATATGGTTTGCTGTAAAGCTATTATTTCGTCTTGTATACTCTGAATTTGAAGTTCTGCTTGTTGCTTTTGTTCTGTTATGAGAGTTATCTGTTGATTTGTTGAACTTATTTCATCGTTTAGACTGCTTGCTTGTATATTTTCTTGATCAAGTGTATCTTGAATTGTGTTTTTATCTGCAATTGCTGTTTGTATCTGAACATTTAAACTGTTTATTGAGTCTTCTGATGCAGATATTTGTGCTAGATAATCATTTATTGTATCATTATTTTCACTTAGATCTGTAAGTAATGTCTGATAATCCTGGTTTAGCTGCTGAAGGGTTTGGTGCTCTAAAATTAAATCCTGTTCAAGAGTTGATAATAAAGCGCTCTTTTCATCAAGATCTACTTGTTTTGTATCTCGCTCTGTGTTTGTATCATCAAGGCTTTGTTGGTAGGATGCCAGTTCATCGTTTAAATTGGAAAGAGTGTTTGTTAAAGCTGAAATATCTGAGTTTATAGCAAGTTTTGCATCATTTAAAGTCTGCAGATCTGCATTCATTTCTTGAATTATAGCATCAATCTCTGTTTTCTCAGTTTGTTTCTGATCAAATCTTAAAACTAGATTATCATATGATGTTTGCAGGCTCTTTTTAGTGTTTACCAAGCTGTCTTTTTCTACTAAATAAGTCTCGATTTTTTGTTCAGATTTACTTAATTGCTCATTTACATCATTTATCAAAAGCTGTGAATTATCTATTTCTAACTCGGTTTCCTGTATTTCTGCAGCGTTACTTAGAGGATCTGCTGATAAAACAGCCAGTTCATCTTGAAGTTCTGCTAAATGTATCTCCTCTGCTGTTTTTTGATCTTGAAGAGCTGAATAAGTTACTAGTTCTGAACTGATTTGTGTTTCTTTCTCATCTATTAGTATTTGATAATATTGGATTTCAATATTTTTGCTATCTATATCTGTGTTTAAAATACTGATTTCTTCAGCAAGCTCATCTGAAAAAAGTTGCTTTTGATTTATCGCTTCTTGTTGTAAGTAAATATCGTTTTCAACATCTGATAAATCCGACTGGAGATTTGACATTTGCTGTGTTTTTAAAGCAATCTCTGCTTGCATGTCAGCTATGTTTTGCTCCAGCTGGTTTATTTGAATTGCATAATCATTGATTTCCTGTTGAAGAATTGATTGCAAATCTTGAGTTTCGGCGATACTTGTCTGTAAATCTGTGACAACTATAGATTGTGAGGTTATCTGATTTTGCAGATCTGTTAATTCCTGGCTACTTAATTGTTGAGATGCAATTTCAGCATCAAGCAAAGAATTTAGATTATCTAGGTTTTCTTGCTCAAGTGCTAAATCTGCCTGTAAACTTGAAATAAGATTATTTTGTGTAGAAAGTAAAATTTTACTATCATCTATTTGTTGGTTTAGATTTGTAAGAGATGCTTGGTCTGCTAAGAGTTTTTCTTCAAGGCTTAAAAGATCTGTTTCATAACCCTGGATTTGTAAAGCTAGTTCATTTGATTGTTGTGTCTTTAAACTGATTTGTGTGCTTTTTAGATCAATATTCTGTGTTAACTGGTTGTATTGTACTGTAAGACGGTTTATATCTTTCTGCAAAGCTACTTGGGTTTCTTGAGAGGCATATATTTGGTTTTGTATATCTGCTACAACTATTTCTTGTTGCTGTATCTCAAGTTGTTTGTCTGCCAGTTCTTGATTGCTGAGTTGTTGGTCTTCTATTTCCTGTTGAAGTTGTTGATTTAATAAATCATATTCATTTTGTGCATCTGCTACACTTGATTCTAAAGTTGCTAGAGTATTTTGACTATCTAAAAGTAAAGCTTCTTGAGAAGAAATTTGGTTTAATATATCGTTAAGTGCTGTTTGTTTTGTTTGCATTAAAGCATTTGCATCATCTATTTGTTGAGCTAAATCGTTATACTGTAATTGTTTTTGTTCAAGGCTTGAAGTTTTTGCATTTATTTGCTCTATTGTATCTTGCAGTAATTGATCTGTTTCTGCTTGTTGAGCGATTAATTGGTTGTACTCCGCGGTGTTTTGAGCTATTTGTTGTGTTTTAAGTTCTATGGATTCTTGTACACTTGCAAGACTCTCTGATGAGGATAATAGCTCTGTTTCTGCACTTGTCATCTGGGATTCTAGGTTACTAAGTTGGTATTGTAAATCAGCTAAAACTTGTTCTTCTTGTGCTAGTGAATCCATACTGGATTGCAGAGCAATCTCTAAGGCTGATTCTTGAGTCAATAACTCGTTTTCTATTGTTATAAGATTGTTTAACTCTTGTGTTTTTTGTTGTATAGTATCTTGCAAAGCTTGTAAATCAGGTAATTTAACATCTAAGTCGTTATTTAATTCCAAAAGGTTTTGATTTGCTATTTGCAGATCGCTTTCGAGTTGCGCCAATTCATTTGTTTTTACAGTTATTGCATCAATATCTGATTGTAGAGCTGTGCTTATTTGTAACTCTTGTGCTGACAACTCACTTTCTTGAGCAATGACTTGATCTAGCTGTTGTGAAACAGATAAAATGTTTGCTTCGATTTCTGCTAGATTTTGCATCTCAAGTGTTAACTGTGATTCTGCGCTCTCAAGTTGTTGAATGGTATTTGAATGTAATGTTTGTGTTTCTTGCAGTAATTGTGATTCTTGTTCTATTTGTTGAGTAAGTGTATCAATCTCGGTGATTAATTGACTTTCAAGTGCTAGTAAACTCTCTAGATTTGCTTGTTCTACTGTTAGTTCCTCTGTTGCAGTATTTATAATTTGGTTTATATCTGTTATTTGACTTTCAAGATTAGATTTTGTGTTTATTAGATCTTGTATATATGCTTGGTCAGCCTCTGAGTTTTCAAGACATGTTTGTATGTCTAAATCAATATCATACAGCTCTTGTTCTAAGCTTTGTATGACTTGGTTTTCTTCTGTTATAAGTTTTTCAAGATTAGTTATAACTAACTGGTTTTCTTCTACTTGACTGTTTATATTTTGTATCTCCAGTTCCAGGTTGTATATATTTTCATTTAAAACAGATATCTCGTTGTTCATATCCTCTAGATTATTTTCTAAAGATGCTATTTGCTCATTTAGACTTGCTAACCGAGGCTCTAAAGTGCTCATTGCTTGATTTATTTCATTAATCCCTATGTTAATATTTTCAATTTCGATTAGTAAAACATTATAAATTTCTTGTTTTTCAGAAATTTGAGCCTTTATTTCTTCTAACTCAGCTGATTTTGCAGCTAATTCTTCTTTCATTGAATTAATATCATCAATATATTTTTGATGAACATTAGCTCTTGCAGCAACCGTGTTTTTTACTCCTTCAACAGTTGTCGTAGTAAGCGTGATCATATCATATTCAATGTATATTTGTTCTCCAACATTTAATTCCTCAATTAAAACCACTAATGTATTATCAATTAATTGATAAGTCGAAATCTTGCTAATAGAAACTGAATCCTCGATTAAACTTATAGTATCTTCAGGCGGAAGTACATTGACAACTTGGATATTTGAAAGATCATAGTCTATAATGTTTTCTACTGTTGTTCTAAATCTAATTGTTTCTCCCGTATAGGCTATAATTTCGTTAGTCCACCCGATTTTTTCAATATCATCTGGTTTTGTTACCTGTAATTGAATTTTCATAGCTGTGTTTGTTGCTGCATCTGAACTATCTGTTAGAACTTCTAGGTCTTTAGCAGAATCTATAGATGTTTGGTTTTGCTCTTCTGCTATTACAAACGAAGACGATAACAAAGTAAAAACAGTTAGAATAATAACTATGCTTTTTGCTCTTTTATTCCTACTCATTAATTTAGTCCCCCAAAGACAAAGTTTATACTATAACTAATTATGTCTCTTATAATATAAATAAGTTTTTATATGTATATTTAAAGTTTATTACACAAATATTTACAAAAAAATAAAAAAACATTTATTAAATTAGATGTTTTTGTTTAAACCGGTGCATTTCCACCTAATAAAATAGAACTTCCAACACATAACACTGCTGTAACTATTCCTACAACAAGCATTTGAAGTCCATATCTTAGCATGCTTTCATCACTTATTCTTGCAAGATAAGTTCCCAGTGAAACAAGAACTACAAGTGTCAAAAAAATACATCCATAGAAAGCTGTTTCTGGATTAATTATTTCAAAATTAACAAGGAAAAAAGGTGAGATTACAGCCATTGCAGCAAGAGCAGGTGATACACCATCTACTATTGCTGCAAAAAATGTAGCAAATCTATGTGATTTATCATGTATTCCTTCACTTAGATCAGAAAGCATCGCTTTTTCAAGTTCTTTTAACTTTTTTTTCCTCTCTGCTTTTTCAGTCATATATGCACCACTCATACCTGATGCACCCATTGCAATAGAGCCTGCTATACCTGCACTAATAATTATCATTGACTCATTTATAACACCTGCAATATATGCACCAATTACTACCCCGAGCATAGTAAGTGCGCCGTCAAAAGCATTCATTACAAAATATCTGCGAGTTATATCTCCAACACCTGAAATTTTGCTATATTGCTTCCATCTTTTTATAGTCTTTTTTGTTTTTTTTACAATCATATGAGCTTCACTTTTTTTAGACTTACTAAATGTTAGCTAGGATTAATATGTTTAGGTTTTATTTTGTCGTTTTTAAAGCCGATTAAACATTTTGTTGCCCTAAATCCGACATAATAAAAAAGTATTTAAACCACCAAAACAACAATAATATATAAAAAAAATAATAAAAATGGTGCATATTAAAATGCGGAGACTAGGATTTCTAAGAGACAAAGGCTTAGAAAAAGCCGTACAAGAAATACTTAAATCTAGAGCTAAAACCCGCATATATCTCTTTCTTCTCAGAAAAAACGGTGCAAAATCAGAAGATATTATCAAAGGAACAAAACTTCATCCAAGCACGGTCCGTGAAACACTTTCAAAAATGTATGATAAAAATCAAATATATCGCAAGAAAATTAAAAACGATAGCATTGGAAAAAACCCTTTTATGTACTATCCAACACCACCACTTGAACTTTTAAAAAGACATACAGATGAAATAGAGGAGAGGCTAAACAGGCTAGCATCACTTTCTCAATCAAAAAAAGACAAAAACCACCATTTTTTCAGAATAAAAATAATTGAGATGGCTGAAGAATTATGAATATTAGAACACTAGCAAAATTATTTGCAAAAAGACCAAGAACGGTCATATTAATATTCACCATACTTACAGCTCTCATTGGAGCCCAGGCTCAAAATATTTACATGGAATCAGATTACACACAATATCTGCCACAGAATGATCCCACTCTTGAGCTTTGGGAAAGAATATATGATGAATTTAATTTTGGCGAAACAATTGTTATATTAGTAAATCAGACAGATCTTGCTGATGAAGATATTAGAACCTATGCTGTCTTAAAAGAAATGGATGATATATATAAGGTACTTGTTGAAAACCCTGCAAAAAAAGGTGAAGAAACAGGTATAGCATCATTTAGAAGTACATCTGTTTTAATAAGACAAGAAAACTCAAAACCTGAAACTTTACCTGTAGAAAAAGGTGGAGGACATGAGTCTTTTAGTATACCATTAGATCAAGGTGATATCTATCATTATATGGGTAGATCTTCGATAACATCAATGAAAAATGTATTATATACAAGGGATTTTGGATATGCTGCAATAATCATACAACTAAAAGAAAATGCAGATTATGATAAAGTACTTGAAAATGTACAAAAAGCAATAGAAGACGAGGGTAACAAAGAGACAAAGATGACCATAACAGGTACCGTTGCAATGCAGAAGGCAATACAAAAAAACAGTATGCAAAATATGGTTATAATTTTCCCACTTTCTATTATATTTGTATCGATGGTTTTATTTTTCTTTCATAGGAGCATTAAAGGGATATTAATCGCATTTTTACCACCTGCTTTTGCACTTGCACTCACATTTGGTATGCTTGGAATTTTTGCTCCTCAACTAACAATCATATCTGTTGCAATTGTTGCATTATTAATTGCGCTTGGTGTTGATTACTCTATTCATTTAATGAACAGACTTGCAGATGAAAAAGAAATTGAAGATGATGTAGATAGAATAGAAAAAATACTCAGATCCACTGGTAAAGCAGTTCTTCTCTCAACAATTACAACAATTATAGGTTTTGGCTCGCTTATGATATCAAGTATGGCACCCATGGTTACATTTGGTTTTGGATGCGCAATTGGTATATTCTTCTGTTTTATATCCGCAATTGTATTAGTCCCATGTTTCTCAATACTACTTAAATTCGAAAAAAAGGGTAAAATACCTAAATGGCGAGCATTTGCAAAGTTTGCAATTTCAAATCGTTATAGAGTAATACTTGTCGCAAGCTTTTTTGCTATAATGTCTGTAATATTAATACCTCAGGTTACAACTGATGTTAACTATTTTGATATGGCCCCTGAAGGTCTTGCTGAAGTAGATGCAATGTTTGAATACTCTGAAAGATTTGGGCAAGGTGGAAACTTTAATGCATTTTTAATAGAAACAGAGCCTGGTGGTCTTGAAGACGTGGAAGTAATGAAAGCAATAGATGTCATGGAACAAAAAATGAGAACAAAAGGCGTCACGGTCACATCAATTGCTGATTCTATACTAGGATATTATGAAATACTAAACAGAAACGTAATTATTGACAAACTTGCAAATCTTACTGATGCAGATAACATCATATTTGATAAAATCGCACAAGAAGGAGTAGTAAATGAAGATCATTCAAAGACGATAGTACTTGTTTCACTACCTGTTGGTATGAGCATGAAAAACATTCAAAAAACAATAGATGAACTAAATCAAATAGCATCAACTACAAATCTACCTAAAAATGGTAAAGTATCACAGCTTACAGGTCAAGACGCAGTATATGTATCAGTTAACCAGAAACTATCTGATGAACAAACAAGATCAATGGTAATAGCACTTCTTTTGGTACTAGCTGTGCTAATAGTAATATTTAACTCCTCTTTATATGGGTTTTTAACCTTGATACCAGTAGCATTTGTACTTATGTGGGAGCCAGGATTCCTGGTTTCAACAGATATACCACTTTCACCAGTAACAATAACAATAGCATCTATTATGATAGGAATAGGTATAGACTATGGAGTTCATATCACACATAGAGTAAGAGAAGAAATCTCAAATGGATTACCAAAAATAGATGCAACCAGAACAGCCATTGAAAAAACAGGTCTTTCATTAGTAGAAGCTGCACTTACCACAATATTTGGAATGGCATCAATATTTTTCATAGGTGTTGCTGCACTAAACGAGTTTGTAATAGTAATTATTTTTATGACTGCTATGTCCTGTATGGCAGCGGCATTACTTCTACCAGCGTTTTATGAGGCTAAATTCATAAAATAAAAAAATTATCCTTTTGAATTCCTAAATAAAATCTTAAGATTTTTAAGTGATTTAATAAAAGGAATATCAAAAATGATATTTCCAATGATAATAATTATTCCAAGTATCAACTCAGCATTAAAACTAGAAGAATCAGTGAGAAAACCTCTGTGATACCAGTCATTAATAAAGATTATACCAACAATAAATGGAAGAAAAATAAGAAATGGTGCCAATAAGAGTTCTGTTCTAAAAACTCGTTCATCGTTTTTATTAATACTAACATAGTTCATTTTTTCTTCATTCATAATTAAATCACCATTGGATAAATAATGGGATACGGTAAATTCAAATTAGTAAATGATACTAAATACCAAATAACCAATAATAAAATTGCAGGGAGCATTTGAATCATAAAATCATCATCTAACCAGAAAAATTTTTTACTTTCACCAATAATAGCACCGGTAGCACCAACAAAACCTGCTATTATTAGAAGAATAGGATTTGCTTTATACCAAGTAAAAACAAAGAAAAACATACAAAGTAAAAAACCAAAAATTACAGCGTTTTTTTTACCAAAACGATTACGTATTTCACCTATCAGAGGATCTGCAAAACAAGCACAAAGAATACAGGGTACTGCTATCTGCTGAGGAAAAAACCTTAACAACATCAATATCGCCACTGCAAAAAAAACATAGCTGCCCACACGTTTTTTTTCATAAAGACGTAAACCAAAAAAATGATCACTGCTAATAAAGCCTTTCAACCTAAGTATCTCAATTAAAATGGCGGTAATAACAATTATTGGTGGAACCCAGAATTTTAAAAATTTTATCCAACCAACATTTGGTAGCAAATAATAAACTAAAAATGATGCACCAAAAGTATGAAAAACACGTCTGTACCAATGAGCATCAAAATTAATTAAATTAATCTTATCTCTTGTCTCAATTATCTTTTTTTTGGTATCTTCAAGTGTATCTTTTACTTTATTTTCCATCTTTAAACAACAATACTCTACCTATCAAGAGTTATAATGCCTTGTTTTCCACCAACAATAACCTCATCAGCAAGGCCAATAAACAAGCCGGTTTCTACAACTCCTGGAACATTATTCATCGCTATCCCTAGTTCTTCAGGCTGATCTATCCTTTGAAATTCACAATCTAAAATATAGTTACCATTATCTGTTATAAAGGGTTCACCTTCCATTATTTCCCTTAACTCAACAGTACAGGCAACCTCTTCACGTCTTTCTTCTGCAGGCTTCCAACCAAATTGTTCTAAAGCTTTTTTAGTTGCTTTCCATCCAAACTTGACTACTTCTACAGGTAAAGGAAAATCAATTCCCAGGCATTTTACAACCTTTGAGTCATCTACTACAATTATCACTTTTTTAGAGTTAAAAGCAATTATTTTCTCACGAGTAAGGGCACCACCTCCACCCTTAATGAGATTCAAATATGAGTCAACCTCATCAGCACCATCAATTGTTAAATCAATCTCAGGATTCTCATTAAGAGTTGTAAGAGGTATATTTTCTTCTTTGGCGATACGCTTTGTATGAACAGATGTTGGTATACCCTGGATTTTTAACCCGTCTTTAACCATTTTACCAATTTTGCGGAGGGTATATTCTACAGTAGACCCGGTTCCAAGACCTACTATCATCCCGTCTTCTATCTGTTCAGCTGCCTTTTCTCCTGCTAATCTTTTAAGTTCTTCTTGATCCTGCAAATCTTCACCTAAAATCTGTAATCATGATTTAGTACAAAAATTTATACTTTATATTTTTATTACCAGCTTGATAAAATGCTTTCAGAATGCAATGAACATGGATATTACCGTCAAGAAAACTGCCCAATCTGTGAAAAGAAAGGAAGATTTTTGATGAATGACAGGGAACTAAACTCACTGAGCAGGATCCTTGCAGGCTCTCTTCGCCACTTCCCAGAGAAAATGGGTCTTATGATGGATGGCAAGGGATGGGTTGATATAGAAGAGTTGATTCACTCAATAGGTACAAGCCGCTCTGGTTTCAAATGGCTTAGAAAAAAACATATAGCCGGACTTGTTGATACAGACCCTCGTGGGCGTTACCAGATAGATGGAGGGATGATAAGAGCTACATATGGACATACCATCGATGTAGTTTTAGATGATTTACCCGAAGCAGAGATTAATGAATTCTTTTATCCCGTATCAGAAGAAGAAGCTGATATGATACTTGAAAAAGGTCTAAAACCTGCCGATAGAAACCAAGTACATCTCAGTGGCAGTATTGAAAAAGCAAAAGAAGCTGGAAAAGTAAGAATCGAAGAACCTGTTATTCTTAGAATTGATGGCAAAAAAGTAAAAAAAGATGGTCTTAAAATATATCATGCTGGAACCGATGTTTATCTAACTGAAAAGGTTGATTCAAAATATCTTTCAAAAGTCGAGGAAAAAAAATAATTTAACTAAATTTTATAAAATCAAATGAACAAAAAACATAATCTACGTAAAGCTTTGGTCTATTATTTGGTAATTCCATTATTCATATCTTTGTTGATATCTCTGTCAATATTTTTGCTACTTAAATTTGAAATTTTATTTCTCGATGATGTAATTTTTAATCCGGGTAATCATTCAGTTAATCCCGCAATTGCTATAGGAATCGCATCTTTTATGTTATTGGCTGGTATCTTTCTAAAGTATGATTATGAGTTACGTCAAAAATTTAATTTGGATGTGAAAATAGATGAAGAGTATTTTCGTGAATTAAAAGAAAAAAAATACCTGCCGATATTAGATGGAAAAATTAAAGAAGAAGATATATGGCATGAAATACAAGAAAAAAATGTTAAAAAATATCTTAATAATTTGGTTGAGTTAGTAAAAAAATTCTATAATGTAACAGACGTTAAGTTTTATTATAAAAACCCTAAATACGATTTCTGTTTCCTTGGAGATATAAGACTGTCTCCTTTTATTATCACTGGTAAATATTTTGCAATATGTAAAATAGATAATTTAATTGTCGATGAAATAGCTGTTTCTAAGCAAAATCTTATATTTGTTAATCATAACTTCAAGGGAGAAAGTTTTTCTTTAATATATGATGATGAAGAGAAAAAATTACTTCATCCAGATGAGATGGAAGGACATATATCAACACCAAAAGAAATTGAAATTTATAATAAGATTAAGAGTGATAAAGAACTTTTTGATAAAATACATTTCACGATGAAAAAATCATATGCTTTTTTTTGGTTAGACTCAAGAAAAAGAGCTTTAACATTTACAGAATTTAAAGACTACTATGCTAAATATAAATATAATTTAATGAAAGCAGAAAAGGATTTTCTAGAATATGAAAAAGAGAGTATAGCTTGTGTGTCATTCAATAGCATTTTTAACCTAGATCTTAAAATAAAACCTGAATTTTTTGAACTTGCTAAAGATTTATTAGACATTGTCCTTGATTAAAATGTTTTATATAAATGATGCGTTTGGTATCGTTAAGCCTATATAATCCTTCTTGTTTCTCCCTATGTTTTTTAAGATGGGCTTGTAGCTCAGCTAGGTAGAGCAATCGGCTCTTAACCGATTGGCCTCGGGTTCGAATCCCGACAAGCCCGTGATAGCTACTAAAATAGAAAAATATATATTTGTAAAAAAATAGCTTTTTTTACCAATTTTTCGACAATTATCTAGTAAAGTATTTATATTATGCTAAATATAATATTAATTGTTAATAATTATATTGGGGAGTATTGATAATGCAAACACAGCTAAAGTCGATAAATCATAGTTTTTCAAATATTTTTTCAAAGAGAATAATTAGTGTGCTTATTATAGCGTTACTTATCTTAAGTGCATTGCCTTCTGTTATAATTGCTATACCAAACGATGGTAGTTATATTGATTATGGAAAGGATAGTTCTGATTCAGATGGCAGTGAAACAAGTGCCGATGAATCAGGGGAATTAATAGGCAAATCCAGGATTTTTGATAAAAGTGATGATTCTGAATCTTTTTTCTCTAGTATAAAACAAAATTTATATGATTTTTTAACAAGTCTAATAGAAAGATTTCCTTTGTTGGAAAACTCTAGCTTTGTACAAAGGCTGCTTGATTGGTTAGATATTTCAGTAGAGGATACTGAGGCTCCTAGTCAGATTTCTGGTTTGTCTGTGGTTGATGCTCATAATGGTCAGCTTGATT
>CAZQEU010000020.1:0-23518 GCA_964592335.1 uncultured Thermoplasmatales archaeon | reverse complement strand
GAAAGTATGGGCCCCCTGAGATTTGAACTCAGGTCTATACCACCCCAAGGTACAAGGATGCCAAGCTACCCTAAGGGCCCTTAAAACTAAACTCAAGGGAATATAATTCTAGATACAAATACTTATTCTAAAAAATTCTTAAAATCAGTTATTATTGTTCCAGAGTTGCATGACGACTGCGCATATCTTCCTCTGTTTCTTTTTTACTATCTAACAGATCTGCTATCAAGCTATCAAGTAGAATCCATACACTTGCTTCAAAAAGTGTGCCAAGGGGTGCATATTTTTTTCTATCAGATTCATAACAAGTAGATTTTATAAACAATGTTATATCAGCATATTTTGCTATATCTGATTTTTTCTTAGCAGTAATTGATACAACATTTGCTTGTAGGTTATGTGCAATCTCAGCAGTCATAACCGCAGGTATTGTTTCACCAGAGCCTGACACAATTATTACAAGGTCTCCTTTTTGTACAGGAGCTGTAATTGTCTCACCTATTACAAATGTTTGAAAACCAAGGTGAACCAGTCTTATTGCAAATGCTTTTGCAACAAGACCTGAACGACCTGCACCATATACAAAGATTCTTTCAGATTTTAAAAAAAGTTTTTTGATTTTTTCAAGGGATTTTGAATCTACTTTACTTAAGATTTCACCTGTTTTCTTATGAATATATTCTATTGAGTTATTGAAAACATTTTTTTGGTTCATAGGATCTCCGAGAAATCCCTATAATCTGCTTCTTCATTACCAGTTCGTTTCATAATTGCTTTTTCAACTTGTAATCTGAGGTATACTGCATCATGCTCAAGCAATGGTGATTCAGAGATAAAAGTAACATCGTATCCCTCATCTAAAATAAGTTCTATTAAAGGTGCTACTGGCATATCACCTTTTTTTATTGGAACATGATAATATTCGTTACCATTTTCATACATAACCCCTGTTAGATGTATTAGATAATGATTAAGTTTTAAAGGTTTGAGTTTTTCAAAGACTTCTTCAAAGTCTTCTCGTTTTTTAAGCCCGCCATTTAAACGTGCATGTATATGTCCAAGCCCTACAGTGGGTATCACTCCTTTTACATTTTTACATATTTCAATTACTTCATCAATACTTCCAAATACTTTTTGTTTACCCATGGTTTCAATTGCAATTTTTGATTTGATTTTTTCTTTTTTGATTTTGCTTTGTAGTTTTTTGACGTTTTTTATTATTTTTTTCATTGTTTTCCTTTCGCTTTCTTCACCATAATAACCTGGGTGAACAACAACATATTTTGCATTCATTTTATCTGCAAGTGTAGCTGAATAAAGAATTTTTTCAAGAGAGAGATCAACCTCTTCTTTTGTACCAGCTAGATTAATGTAATATGGTGCATGAACATGAAGCTCTATATCGTATTCTTTTGCGTAATTGTTTATAAACTCTGCTTCTTCTTCTTTCATTACATAAAGCCCACGTACGAACTGTATTTCCATAGCGTTTAAATCAAGTACTTGTTTTGTGTATACTAATCCTTCTTTGTTTGTACGTCCTTTACATGAAAGAGGAATTCCTGCTTGTCCAATTCTAATCATAAATTTTTCCTTCCAAATTAAACTAATTTCAACAAAGTATTTAAAACTTACAGAATAAAGCACTATGCTATTTCTTCAAGCCGACTCATTATATTCCAGATAAGTGTTCTTCCATGAAGTGGAATATTTGGATCGTTTGCCATTTCATCAAGCCTGGATGAGGCTGTTGCAACTCGAACATCCAAAGGATCTGATTCATTTAATAAAGTTGCTTTTACTTCTTCAGCTCCTCTTCTAATGTTTCTAGGAATAGAATTATCCTCATGAAGCATGCTTAAACCATCGCAAACCTGTTCTATTTTATCATCGGTTGACATAGTATCACCATTCTTTGTTATTTTAGCACTGTATAAAGGATTCAGATTTAAATATTTGGGAAAAAATTATTTTTCTAAATAATCTGAGTTTAATACTTCTATAATCTCTGATGCTATGTTTTTTCCAACGCCTTTAACCTTTGTCAGTTGTTTTTCATCTGCGTTTGCAATGCCTCTTATACTTCCAAAATGATTCAAAAGTCTTTTTGCAATTACTGCGGATACATTTGGAAGACCTTCTATTAAAAACTGTTGTCTTTCCTTAAGTGACATCTGAGGTTTAAAACCACGGACTGCTACTGATTTGTTTTCTTGTTTTTGTTCTCTTTTTGCGATAACCTGCAGTAGATCTGCTGTATCCATAGAATTTTTTGTGGTTAGAACTGGTATCCCATAATCAACAGTGATGGATGCAAGACTGCCGAAAATAGCATTATGGTTAATATTGCGTTTTGTAAACAAATTCTCTCCTTCAAGTATTAAAACAGGTCTGGAGTATGCATCTCTCAGCTGTGAGATTTGTTTAAAGAGTTTCCCTTTTATTAGTGATTCTAAAAAATCATCTACATTTTTTCTTTCTACACCTATTCTTTTTGAGACAATGTAATCTCCTGTATCAAGTTGTTGAGGATCTATTGTAACGCCTTTCACACTAAGGTTTTTTACTACATTTGATCTATATTCACGATGATCAACTATTATCTTTAGAGGATCTTTTTTGTTTTTATTATAATCCTTAAGAGTTTTTTGATCTAAAACCTCTCTTTTGTATATATCAGTTGGATCTTTTAGTTTTTTAGTAAGTTTTGTCCTTAATAGCTCCAGCTCCGATCTCATTCTTTTCTCTTTTCTTTTGGCTGACCAATAGTATCCCTCATCAGGTGTTCCTTTTGTAATAAGAATTATTACTCTCCCAGGCATTTTACGTGCGGTTCTACCTCTTCTCTGTATAAGACGTATTTCTGAGGGTACAGGTTCATAGAACACTACAAGATCAGTTGAGGGAATATCAAGACCTTCTTCTGCAACCGATGTAGCAATTAATATATTGTATCTGCCTTTTTTGAATTTATCAACTATGTCTGCTTGTTGTTTCTGTGTTAGTCCTTTATCGTTTTCTTTTACGGCTTGGCCGATAAATCTTACAGGTTTTGCACCTTTTACTTCTTCTAAAGTTTTTGTAATATGTGCAGATGTATCTCTATAATGAGTAAAAACAATGATTTTAGAATCATTTTTTTTGCTTAATTGTTTTTCAACGATTTTTCCAATTTCTTCTATTTTAGGATGCTCTATATCAAGTGATTTTGCATACGCAACTGCTTCTATTATGTTGCTATCTGTTATTATGGATCTTGATGATTTTGTACTTTTCTTTGATGATGCTTCTCTGCTCATTCTTTGAAAATAATTGTTAAAGGCATTTACTCCTTGGGTTTGTATAAGCTCAAGTGAATAATGTATTTTCATAGCCTCGCTTTGGATAGACGCTGCTTGAAAAAGCACTTTATGTGGTTTAGGACTTCTTTTTATTTCTGCTTGGATTTTTTTCTGAGCATCAAGTAACTTTCTTTTATTAATCAAAGAAATAGAAGAAGAATCAATTACACCAATTTCTTTAAGTTTTTTAAGTCTCAGGGATAAAGATTTTTTAAGAAGTTGAATAGTATAAGTAAAATCTTGTGGTAGAGATATCTCTTTCCATTCCATCTTTAAATCATGAACGTAGGGTCTAACATCTGGATCGTATTTTGTTCTGATCTCTATGTTTTTTATCTCAAGATTTTTACATACCTCAAGGATTTTTGAGATATCATTTCCAGGGGAAGCAGTTATTCCAAAGATATGATGTTTTTCTCTTTGTCTCTTGTACATCTCTGAGACAAATACATATGCATAGTCTCCTACTGCATGATGTGCTTCATCAAAGATTATAAGTGAGACATCTTTAAGGCTGAATCTTTTAGAAAGTAGATCATTTTGAATAACTTGAGGGGTTGAAACAATGATTCTTTTTTCTTCCCACATCTTTGTTCTTTTTTCAGGTGATATCTCTCCGGTAAATATTACGGTTGAATCTTTTTCTATAGTTAGATATGTATCTAAAAATTTTTTATGCTGGGTTACCAGTGGTTTTGTAGGTGCTAAAAACAATATTTTGTCTTTGTTTTTTTGTTTAAGTTTTTCGGCTATAAGAATAAGTGCTATTACTGTTTTTCCAAGACCTGTTGGTACTACGACTAATGTATTTTTTTTTAAAGAAGAATCAGCTATTTTTATTTGAAATTCTCTTCTTTCAATGCTGTTGGATTTGATAAAATCTTTTTCTATAAACACAAAAACAGTAATACAGTAAAATCTTTTAGAATATTTGGGATAAAGATTATAAGCTTGTAATTTTAAAAAGAATTATAACACATGTTTATGATATCTTTGTTGGGTTTGAGATAAATGGATGTGGCTTCTGTTACTATATTTGGTACTGCTCTACCTTTATGGGCTGTTTTTTTAATATCTATAATAGCTATTGTACTTGTTTGGAAATTGATAAAATTTGCAATAAAAGTATTACTAGTGATAATAGTTTTTTTCTTGATATTGTTTGGTTTAGATGTGTTAGGGATCTTTGATTCAATACAAGGGATAATCTCTGGTTTTATCTAGTTATCACGAGTATTAAATGATATATAAAAAATTTCTTTGTCAACTAACTCAAGCTTACCAAACTTCTGTGTATTTGTATATTGTTCTACTTTTTGCATAATTTGCCTCTCCCCAATTGGCCAAATAAAGATCTATTATTTAAACTCTTCTTTTATCTCAAGATTCTCGAATTTAAGATCTTGAAATTAATTTTAAATCAATGTTTTAACCTATTATGAAAAATTATTTATATTATTATATATAATATGTAAATACTATATATAATGTAGTGATATTATGAAACGTTACATCTCTTTAATCATAATAGGGTTATTTGTAACCTTGTGCTTTAATATAAATCCTATTGCAAGTAAATCTATATTTTCAGAAAATAATGATTCTATTTATCATTCTAGTTTAAATTTTAACCAAATAAATGAAGATGGATTCGGTAGCACTGAAAATGTAGGACCAAGAGGAATAGAAATATTCAATGGCTCTCTTATCATTGGAATTGTAAATTACAATAATGAAAGTACAATAGCTCTAGGGGAAACTTATGAATTCAACGATTTTTTTGATAGGTACAAGGGTAGATTTGAAAAAGGTCTTTATAGCAACGGACTTGAGATCTGGAGTTACAATGGTTCTAAATGGTGTCAATTAGTGGGAAACAATCCTGAAGCAATCATGCCTGCGGGTTTTGGAAATAAAAACAACTCAGAAATAGGATTTTTAAAGGTTTTCAAAGGTAGATTATATGCCGGAGTTCGTAATCGTTTTGAAGGAGCCCAACTATGGAGAACAAATAATATTAATGATACTTGGGAAAAAGTAATTGAAGGGGGTTTTGGAGATATTAATAATACTGCTGGATGGACTGCTGAAGAATTAAATGGATATCTATACATTGGAACTATAAATTGGAATTGGGACGAAGATAATGGCGGTTGTGAAGTGTATCGCAGTAAGGATGGAAAAAACTGGACTGCTGTTGTTGGCGGTAACTCAAGTATGCCTTCTGGTTTTATGATGCCTGAGGGATATGGAATGAATTTTTATGCCTGGTCTATGGCAAATTATAGTGGTTATTTGTATGTTGGAACAAGTTTTCCAGGCGATATTTGGAGGACGAGTGATGGAATAAAATGGGAGCCTGTTGTTGCTTACGAAAATCTTTTTGAAGCAAAGTTTCATGGAGCGAAATATCCAAGGCATTTCGGAAAGTTTTATGTTGGTGGCATTAGAAGAATGCAGGTTTACAACGATGAACTTTATATTTTTAGTGCTCAAAATTATGGAAAAATGAAAGTAAATATGGAAGGATGCGGAGATTTAATTTATAGGATTACAAAAAATTTTAATTTTTTAAGACTTGGATATGACTCATTAAAATATTATTTAGCCGGTACTCAAATCTGGAAATACAACTCGACTATTGATAAGTGGACAAGAGTAGTTGGTGGTTTTGGCACTAGAAACAGCAATGCAGGTTTTGGAGACCTACAAAATATATATTTGTGGTCTGTGGATGCAGATGATAAATATATGTACGTTGGTACGTCTCATCCAGATTCAATGGATATAACACTTACGAGAAATGGTTTTAAAAAGTGGGATATATGCATGGAGAAAACTAGAGGGCATGGTCAATTATGGAGATATGATGGAGATAATTGGATATGTCTTGTAGGAGAAAACAAGGGATTAGAGTTTGAAGAGGAATACAATGTTGGTTTTAGAGAAATTAAATTGTATCAAAATGCTTTAATTACTTCAACAATGAATGTCAACACTGGTTGCGAAGTATGGGAAATAAAAGATTAATTCAATAATTATTCTATTTTTTAGAAGCTTCTAGTAAAAACGCTATCTTTAGAAGGCAGAATAAAATGAATCGTTGTACCAGTTCCCTTACCATGGCTATCTGCCCATATCTTCCCGCCATGTTTTTCTATTATTTCTTTGCATATCGTAAGTCCAAGTCCTGTTGAATCAAGTTTATGTCTTGCATCATCTGTTTTGTAGAATTCATCAAAAGCTCTATCTGTTTGGTCCCGTGTCATACCACTACCTGTATCTGTTACACTTATTTGGATAAAGGATTTGTTGTCTTTTTTTACTTCTTTTGAATTAAAGGTAAGATTTCCACCCTCAGGCATGCTATAAATAGCGTTTGATGTTATATGATCTAGTAGTTGTAAAAGCCTGTTTTTTTCTGTTTTAACAAAAATATCTTCAGTTATATTGTTGTTTACTTTTACATTATATGATTTGAAAACTACTTCATATTTTTCTTGCAGGTTTTTAACTATTTCCAATAGGTTTTCACGTTTTAATATTAGATCTGTTGAGCTGATATCAGCAAGCTCTCTTGCATTGTTTATCACTCTTTTTAAATATTCTACATTTCTTAGACAGGTATCTACCAGTTTTTTAACATCTTCTTTTTGTACATCTTCTTTGATCAGGGGAAGTAATGAAATTAAAGGTGTAATTGGTGTTGCTAGGTCATGGCTTAAATTATCTATGAATCTTGCTTTACTTTTCAAAAGTCTGTTTATTTCAACGGTGCTATTAATTGTTCTTTGTTCAAGTTCTCCTTTTAATTCATTGATTTTTTTCTCTAGTTCTTCAATTTTTTTGTCTTTATCTATTTCATTTGAAAAATTTTGTGTGATTGGATTTTCCATATATCCCATCTCTTAAATTTACTAATCAGTCAATTAGTGAATATTGACTAATGATTTAAAAATTTTCTTTAATTTTTGATAATTTTTATAATAATTTCCAAAATATCTAAATATAGTATTAAGGATAATATAATTAAGAGAGATAGTTATGAAGAGTTCAGATTTTGAGGAAATATCAGATTCAGATATAAAAAATCATTCTGAAATTCTTCAAATTATCGATGAAATACGGGTTTATGAACAAAATTTTGTAGATTTTAACTCAGAACTTGTTGAAGATAAAAAAGATATAAAAAAAGATTTAATTGAAGTGGATCACGAAAAAAATATTTCTGAAGATGATGAGTCTATTGGAGAATTAAATAACAAAAAATTTAGTTTTCTTAAAAAAACAAAGGAAAATGAGAAAACAAAAGTTCCGACAACTTTTAAAATAGGATTTGATGAGGACGGAAAACTTGTAAATTTGGATTTAAAGAAACCAAAGCCTAAAAAAGATGATGCCAGCTCAAAAAAGAAATTTAGTGTTAAATCACTTTTACCTAAAAGAAAAAAAGAAAATGAAGAAACAAAAGATGACGGCTCAAAATCTTCTAAGTTGAAGAAAGGTTTAGGGAAATTAAGTAAACTAAAAAGAGTTATTCCTAGTAAAAACAAAAGTTCAGAGGAAACTAAAAAATAAAAAATATTTTTTTATGCTGTTTGTGCAAGTTCTTTGATTCTGTTGTTTACTATGAAGATTTCCATTACAGATTTAAGCTCGTTGAGTTCTTGACGGGTTTTTACTTCGCTTACGATTCTCATTTTTCTCATCACCTTCTAAGTTATACTCTGTAATTACTACTATTTAAACATTATGTGTAAGTATTGTTTAATTGATATTATGTCACTTGTTGGGAAAAACCATTAAATAAATCATCTTCATTTCCCAGAACGAACAGGTTTATGACATCTAAAACATATGACTACCAACAAGTAGAGCAAAAATGGCAAAAAAAATGGCTTGAAAAACAAATATATACTGCTAAAGCTAAAAACAAAAAAAAATTCTTCATTCATTTTGCATACCCTGGAGTATCAGGATATCTACACGTAGGACATATGAGAGGATTTACCTATTGTGACATAATCGCCCGCTATAAAAGAATGACAGGACATGATGTATTATTCCCCGCTGGTTTTCACGCATCAGGCATACCATCAATCGGTTTTGCAAAAAAAGTAGAAAGAAAAGACCCTTTAACAATAAAATCATTAAAAGAATATGGACTTGATGATGATTTTATAAAAACCCTTACAGATCCAAAAAAAGTAGTAGACTATTTTTCAGAAGTATATGTTGAAGACTACTGGAAAAAATTCGGTTTTTTAATAGATTACACAAGAATAATGAGCACCATCTCAGAAGGATACAAAAAATTTATACAATGGCAGTTTCACAAATTAAAAGAAAAAAATCTTTTGATAACAAAACCACATTTCGCACCATTTTGTCCAAACTGTGGACCAGTTGCAGTTGATAAATCTGAGACAGATATCTCAAAAGGCGGCTCTGCAGAGATAATGGAGTTTACAGCTATAAAATTCAAAATGCCAAATGGCGATATCATACCTGCTGCAACACTTAGACCTGAAACAATATTTGGCGTTACAAACATGTGGATAAACCCAGATGTAGAATATATAAAAGCAAAAATAAAAGACGAAACATGGATATTATCAGAACAAGCACTTGAAAAACTCTCCTGTCAAATAGATGATATAAAACCTCTTAAAGAAAAAATACCTGGAAAAGAGCTAATAGGAAAAAAATGCAAGATACCTCTAGTAAATAGAGAAATACCAATTCTTTCAGGCCCCTTTGCAGATCCAAACGTTGCAACAGGAGTTGTAATGAGCGTTCCTGCTCATGCACCATACGACTGGATTGCCCTTGTAGAATCAAACACAGATATAGAACCTATACAAATCATAGATGTAAAAGCATACAAAAACAATCCTGCCAAAGAAGAATGTGAAAAACTAGGAATTAAAAGCCAAACAGAGGCAGAAAAATTAGATCAAGCAACAGAAGAAGTATACAAAAAAGAATTTCATACAGGTGTTTTAAATAAAAACTGTGGAAAATACCAGGGAATAAAAGTATCTGAAATAAAAGATACAGTAAAAGACGAGCTTATAAATCAAAACAATGCAGAAGTAATAAGGGAATTCTCAGAAGAAGTAATTTGCAGATGCTCAAAAAAAGTAGTAATCAAAAAAATACCGGATCAATGGTTCATAAAATACAGTGATTATCAACTTACAAAAGAAACAAAAGAACACGTAGAAAACATGTATATCTATCCTATAGAATACAAAAATGAGTTACCAGGTATACTAGATTGGTTTGATGACAGAGCATGTATAAGAAAAGGCTCATGGCTTGGAACCGAATTTCCCTTCAAAAAAGGATGGATAATAGAACCAATATCTGATTCAACACTTTATCCTGCATACTACATCATCTCTAAATATGTAAACCAAGAAAAGATAAAAGCAGATGAGATGAACAATGAATTTTTTGACTACGTATTTCTTGGAATTGGAAAAGCAAAAAATAATATTTGGTCTGAAATAAAAAAAGATTTTGATTACTGGTACCCTGTAGATATAAACCTGGGGGGAAAAGAACATAAAACAGTGCATTTCCCAGTATTTTTAATGAATCATGTTGCAGTAATGCCTGAGAGTAAAAGACCCCAGGGACTCTTTGTCCACTGGTGGGTAACACAAAAAGGAAAAGAAAAAATAAGCAAGGCAAAAGGAGGCGCCGAACACATTGCAGATGCAACATCAAAATATGGAGTAGATGCAATGCGACTGTACTACTCACATGTAGGTTCTCCATTTGTTGATATTGAATGGGATAAAGACGCTGTTACCAAATATAAAAACAGAGTAGCAAATATATTCAAACAAATTGAAAAACTACAAAAAATAAAGGATAAAAAAGATGAAAACCTTGATCTCTGGTTAAACACAAGCCTTCAAAGAATCATAAAAAAAACAGTTGAATCTTTTGAAATGTTTGATTTAAGAGTTGCAACCAATGAAATATTTTTCGAATGTCAAAAAAACATTCAATGGTACATAAAAAGAGGCGGTGGAAACAAAAAAATACTAAATAATTTTATTGAAAATTGGATAAAATTAATAACACCTGTAACACCGCATCTAGCAGAAGAACTATGGGCTGATCTAGGAAAAAATAATTTAGTTTCAAATGAGCAATACCCAGAATACAAAGAAGACAAAATATCTGAAAAAGCAGAGATAGGAGAATACTTGCTTCAAGAAGTAACCGAAGATATATCTGAGATATTAAAAGTAACAAAAATCAAACCAGAAGAAATATATGTTTATACGGCACCTAAATGGAAACAAGAAGTTTATCAAAAAGCAATAAATCTTTCAAAACAAGGAAAAGTTGAAATGGGGGTTTTAATGAAAGATATAATGGCTGACCCTGCTATGAAACAAAAAGCAAAACAAGTATCTAAATTTGCAGGAAAACTTGCTGGTGAAATAAAAAAACTAAGTAAATCAGATAAACAAAAATATTTAACTAAAATCAATGAGGCGGCATACCTTGAAGAATCAAAAAAATATTTAGAAGAGATATTTGGATGTAAAATAAATATAATCTGCTCAGATGCAAAGGATATAAACGATCCTAAAGACAAAGCTCGTTTTTCAGTACCTCTAAGACCTGCGATTTATATAAAATAATATTTTAGAGAATTAAAATGGTTAACGATGAATCACAACAAGTATGGGATATAATTGCAAAAAGTTTTGATAAAACTCGTCAGAAACCCTGGCAAGAATGTATCCATTTTGTAGAGAGCCTAGATTCATCAGATACATTATTTGACGCATGTTGTGGTAATGGTAGAAACATATTACCATTTCACAATAAATTTAAAAAAATAATTGGACTGGATTTTTCGTATGAGCTTTTAAAAATTATTAGAAAAAAACTTAAAAAAGAAGGAATAAAAAATGTTGAACTTATACATTCAAACATAGAAAAAATACCACTTAAAAACAATTCAATTGACAGTATAATATTTATCGCAGCACTCCACAACATAAAAGGAAAAGAAAATAGGATTAAAAGTCTAAAAGAAATTAAAAGAGTTCTTAAAAAAAATGGAAAAACACTTGTCAGCGTATGGTCAAGAGAACAAGATAAATTCAGAGATATCTTCAAAGAAAAAAAAGTTCGAAATAATGAAGAAGAGGGGGATATACAAATTTATTGGAAACAAAATGGGCATAATATACCACGTTTTTATCATCTTTATAGTAAAGAAGAATTTATAGAGGATTTAGAGAAATCAGGTTTTAGAATAATTGATTTTAAAAGTGTTAAAATATCTTCTAAAAATTATGATGACAATTATTTTGCAATTGTTCAATAAAAAATCAATATGATGAATAAACTTCTTAAGAGATCCTTTTGGCAGACTTAACTAGAATTGGTTTACAAAACTATCAATTCTTTTTTTCTTTCTTTAATAAATAAACTAAATACAACAAGAACTAATGTGGATATCAATACTGCCCATATGGCTGACAAAAACCCGAAACTTGGTAAAACATTGTATTGAAACAAAAATACGGATATCTCGCCAATAATAATACTTGCTATACAACCATATTTAGTAGCCTTTTTCCAATACAACACAGCAATGGTTGTAGGACATAAAACAGCAAGACCAGAAAACGTTGTTTTCACAAGAGTACCCATGATACCTGTACTTGGATCATATCCCATTAAAACAAATATTATCGCAAAAAATGTAAGAAAGATGGCAAGCATCCTTCCAATGTTTATCTCTGAAAAACGTTTTTTCTTAAAAGGAATATCTCTTGACAGCATTGTAGAAAGAGAGAGAAGTTGAGAGTCGGCAGTAGACATAAGCGCGGCAAGAGCACCAATCATCACAAAAGAATAAACGGGAGTTGCATATTGCTGAACCATCATTGGTAAAACCATGTCACTATTCTCAGGATTAATCCCCGCACCATGTGCCCATACGCCAATAAGTACTGGAAATAAAAATAAAAAAGATACAACGATAGGATAAAAAACCATAGCCGTCTTTAGTGATTTTTCATTTTTTGCGGTATAAAACCTTGAAAAAATCTGTGGGAACATAGGATCTGCAAAAATCCAGAGAAACATAAATGAAAACCAAATCTGTGGGATAAAATAACTATTTCCACCAGGTCTTGTAAAAAGCTCAGGTTTAGCATTAAAAGCAGCAGTATTTGCCGACTCAAATCCACCAAGGCTAATTGCTATAAATATAACTGCTAGGCTAAGTGCAACAATCATGATTACACCCTGAATTACATCAGTCCATCCAGAACCACGCATACCACCTGATAAAACATAAAACATAATGACAATCATTGTAACAACAGCACCTGCTTGCCATACAATACCAGTCATATTTTCAATTAATATCCCTGCACCGATAGCCTGGGTTGCAAGATAAGGAATGGTAAATACGACCATAACGCTCATAAAAAGCAATCTTAGGCTATTACTATTCAATTGCTTTCCAATGAGCTCAGGAGGCGTTATATAACCGTTTTCTTTGCCATATCTCCATACTTTCCTGCCGATTACATAAAACATAACTGCCATAATAGCTGTTCCAAAACCCATTATTCCATATTGGCCAAGGCCATACTTGTAAGATGCACCAGCAAAACCCAGAAACGTAAAAGCAGAAAAGTTTGTAGCAATAAGTGTGAAAAAAAGAATCATAGGGCCAAATGACCTATTTGCAAGAAAATAATCCTGAGGGGTCTTCTTAGAAAGCCTATGTGCAAGATAACCAAGAGATAAAAGAATTGTAAAATATAATATTACAAGAAATAGAAAAATCAATGTCCATCACTCCATACATATCTGGAGAGAACATAGAAAAAAATAGAGGCCATAAGTGTTAGAAAGATAATGTAATAAATCCAAAGGGGCAAACCTAGGATCAATGATTCTACAGAATTTGCCCTGTTCCATCCCCAGAGATCCATTGATAGAATAAATAATGCTGAAAATACAATAAAACTTATTATGGAAATTTTTTGTTTTTGTTTCAATGTATCACTCAACCCTGATAGATTTTTTTTTAAAGTTTCCTGGTTTTAAGGGCTGGAAACAATAAAAACAAAAAACAATGCCCCAGATTACAAACGATGGAAAAGAAAGAATAAGATTTAAGTTTTACTAAAAAACTATTTTTTTATACTTTAATGTCTTTATGCTCGAAATAGATAAGCGAAGCTGCTACACATACAACTGCAACGGCTATTAAAACCAGTACTCCTGAAACATCCACTTCACCAAATTTTAAAGCATCATATGGTTTGTAATAATGAGTTAACGAAAACTTACCAATAATCTCTGCATTTTGTGCAAAATGACTTATATATTCCAAAAAGAACATGCCGACTAAAAGAGCAATCATAAATATACTAGATTTCATTTTTTCATCTATAATAGTTGATATTAAAAGCGCTATTGCAACCACTGCTACAAAATAAGGAACAGCATATAGATGAGTTATAAACAGATTTATAAAATCTATGCTTTCACCAATTACAATAGTAATACCATATACAACAAACATTGTAACGAAATCAATTATAAGGATCATTGGAATCAATCCAAAAAATCTCTCAATTACGATCTGTTTTCTTGAAATAGGATTTGACATAAGAAGGTCTATTGTTTTTGATTCAATCTCTTTTGATAGTATTGTAGCTGCTATAAATGCAATAATTATTCCTAATATTAATACAAAAAAGATACTGTAAAGCTCAAGATTTAAAAAACCAATATATGAAGCAAAATCACCAGAGCCACCTGTAAAACCTATAAAAAGATTTGCAGTTTCTGGATCATTTGCTATATCAATCATAAATTCTTTAAATTGTGGATAAAAACTAGAATACATTGCAGCCATACCGGAAAAAAGCAATGCAAAGATAATTGTGGATTTCATATTGTCTTTTATTGTTTGAATCGTTATTTTGAATCTTAGAATCCTTTTTATAGAGGATAATTCCATTTATTCTTCACCACCTGAATAGTATTTCATGAATATGCCCTCGAGGCTGTATTCTTGAATTTCTATATCTAGCACTTTATACTTTGATATCTTTTTAATAAGTGAATCAATATCGTCATCAGTTTCAAATTCTATCCATCCGTCAACTTTTTTGGCATTTTTCATTTTAATTAGTTCTTTTGGTTCTTTTTTTAGTTTTATCCTAATTTTTTTACCTCTTTTCCTCTTTAATTTTTCAATTTTTTCAAGAGCAACGAGACTTCCATCTCGGATTATGCCTACTCTGTCACATATTTTGTCTACTTCAGAGAGGATATGTGACGAAAAAAACAGGGTCCTTCCTTTTTTCTTTTCTTCTCTTAAAAATTTATAAAATTTTTGTTGAAGAAGAGGATCCAATCCATTTGTTGGTTCATCCATAATAACCATTTTAGGATCATCCATAAATGCTTGTACGATTCCAAGTTTCTGTTTCATTCCCTTCGAATAACCTTTTACTTTTCTATCAAGAGGTAGTTCAAATATTTCAAGTAATTCTTCAAGAATAGTCATGTCTCTATTTCTAAGTGAGCTGAAATAATCTAGAAATTGTTTTCCGGTCATATGACCATAGATGTTTAAATCACCAGGGATGTATCCTATTTCTTGTTTTATTTCAACGATATTATCTTCTATGTTTTTACCAAAGATGTATGCTTCTCCACTTGTTTTATTTAGATAACCAAGAAGTGTTCTAATTGTTGTAGTTTTACCAGCACCGTTTGGCCCTAAAAAACCAAAGATTTCACCTTTTTTAACTGAAAAAGAAAGATTCTCTACACCTTTTATTTTACCATAAAACTTAGTTAGTTTTTTAGTCTCGATAACATTCACAGTGCATCATTATAATAAATCAAAAATTATTATTTAAATACTTGCTTATAAAAATATAAAAAGAAAAAAAGAGAGAAGGGAGAGATAAATCTAAAAAATTATGTATCAATCATATTTTCTACATTTGATACTAAGTTTTTAACATCAAATGGTTTTGTTATATAATCATGAATATATGGTTGTAATCCTTTGATTTTATCATGATCAGGTGTTCCTTTTGCAGTTAGTATTGAGATTATAATATCTTTGTAAAAACCTCTTTTACTGATTTCATCTATGGTATCCCATCCATCCATGAAAGGCATCATAATATCCATTAGGATTACTCCTTTGAATCCTCTTTCAAGCTCTTTTATACAATCCATTCCACTGTCTACAGTAAAAACTTCATAACCCTCTCTTTCAAATATTTTTCTAATACTAATAAGAATATCAGGATCGTCATCCACAACCATTATTTTTTTATTCATATTCCTCATTCCTTTCCTTTTCCTCATCCACTGTGTTATACTTTTGATAAAACTAGTATTTAAACCTATCGAGTTAGTTTATCATTATAGCTATAATTGCAGAATAGTTATTTTGACAATGTTTTTATCAATTTATTGCTTAATATCCCTATTTGTTTAGGACTAAGTTTTTCTACTCTATATTCTAAAAAAGGTAGGTTCTTGTTTTCCAGGTTATATATATTTTTTAGGATAGTTTTTATTTTTTTACGTCTGTAATTAAATAATTCCCTGTTAAGCTTTAAAAAAAATGTTTTGTCAATTAATTCAAATGGTTTATATTTCCTAGGTAAAATCTTTACTATCGCAGAATCTACTTTTGGGATGGGCCTGAAATGTTTTTTAGAAACAATATCTAGTAATTCACAATATGCATCATAAAAAACAGATACTGACAGACGTGAATAATTTTTATCACCTGGCTCTGCAACAAGTCTTTGTGCAAATTCTTTTTGAAGTATAAGCACGGCTAAATCAAAGTTATATTCTAAAATTTTAAATATTAGAGGAGAGGAAATTTGATAAGGAATATTTGAAACGATTTTATTAAAACGAGGAAGTTTTTTTAGATCAACTTTTAAAATATCATTATTTATTATCTCTACATTATCTGGTATTATATTCTCCAGATGTTTCACAAGTTTTTTGTCGATTTCTACACAAATTACTTTTTTTGCTTTTTCTGCTAAAAGATTGGTTAAAAATCCTTTTCCAGGGCCTACCTCAAGGACAATATCGTTTTTGTTTATCTCTGCATATTCTATTTCTTTTTTTGCAGTATATTTGTTTATTAAAAAATTTTGACCTAATTTAGAACTCATAATAATTAATGATAACCTTTTGTGATAGGTGGCCTTGTAAATAATCTATATTTTTGTTTAGGATCTGTTAGTTCTAACTCGATTCTTTTTGCAATTAATTTGTCAGGTGCTCTTAGGAAATCAATTCGATCGCACATTCCTTTAAAGCTTGTAAATGGTTTTTTCTTACGTTCCTCAAGTATATCATGCATCATTTTTTTACCAAGCCCTGGAAGTAATTCAAGTACATGAAAACGAGTGGATATAGCTGGTGCTTCATTGTAGAATTTTAAGAAACGCTCAGATTTATCATTTATGATATCAATTAGCACAAATGGCATTTCACCATGTGCAGTTGAGGTCATATCCTCATAGTTTACTCTTCCTTTGATTTTTGCGATTTTTTTTCTAAGATTCGCATCCTTTCCAACATATAGTCTCTCGCCTATGACAAAATTGTTTCCTTCTTTAGGTACAAGCTCAAGTAATGTAAACTGGTTCTCACCTATTACATATACTGTTGGATGTCTCTTATGTGGAGGTAAATCTCCTCTCCCCTTTGGTAAATAATCTAATACGTATACATAATCCTCCACAATTTATTCCCCCTTATCTTATTTCATATAATATTTATTCACAATACTTAATATTTCTTTAACTTTATTTTGATCTAGAGTTATTCTTTCTTTTGCAAAGATTGTTTTTACATCATCTTCTGTTTTAGGTAAGATATCTGCTATTTTATAGGCATGGGTTTCTTGGATAAAATCAATTTTAAGAAGCTCTTTTATCATCTCTTCTGTTTTTTTAACAGGTATTTTTGCAAAGATATTTGCATGTTCAAGTGCTATTCTTTGTTCATAATTCAATTCTTCCCTGTCTTTTTCTACTTTCTTTAGAATTTTTTTTACTTGGGAAAGTGAAACAGGTTTTGTATCATTTGATCTCATTTTATTGAACTCTCCTAAGATGATCTGGTTTAATTAACAATACCTTATGTTTTTTCCCGTCTTTTATTCCAACGCAGTATGAATGTCCTTGTTTTCCCTCGATTTTTCCTGTTCGTCCATGAAATCGTATATGTGGCATACCTTTGTGAACTGCAGGGTCTATCACTATATTTACAGATTCTCCTTCTTTAAATTGTTGTAAAGATCTTGTAATAGATTTAATTCCTCTGCTACGAGGTTTTTTTCTTAGTATTTGTCTACTTTTACTTCTGATACCTTTTGATCGCTTTACCATTTTTTTCTTATTCCCCCTTGATTTTTATAACATCGAGTTTTGTTACTTTGCAGGGTGAACCAATTAATTCACTTATATTTGGGTTTGTTCTCCCGTTATCACCAGATATTAGCTCCTTTATATAGGTCCCAGATTCTGTTTCTAACGTGAGTATTGCTATACTTTCTTCTACTGACTTGATTTGACATGAATATATATGTCTTTCTCTAAGCATGTCGGCTCGTCTATGAGCCACTCTAGATGGCGTTAACTGGCCTATCTTTACATCCTGTAATGAAGAAGTCACCTTTTTAAGCTTTTCGATATTTATTGTTTTGTTGCATTTAAATTCGACATTGTATATTTTTGAAAATTTTGCGTTTTTAATTCTTGCTACTTCTTTTCTTTCTGAGAATCTAAGATTTGAAACCTTTATTTTTCCTTTGTTTTTTTGATTGATTTTTTTCTCAATTTTTTTGAGATTGATTCTTCTTTTTTTAGGGTTTTTAAGCTCGATTATAAAGGGTCTTCCATCTCCAAGCATTCTAACATCTACGTCTTCTCGTCCTGCTCCATGAAATGATTCATCCTCTGCTTCTGTTTCTTTTAAGAATATGTTTGATACTAATTCTTCTACGCTAGTATCATATATTTTCCCGGTGTAATCACATTTTCTGCATCCTTTTCCCCGGCAAATCTTGCAAAACCATTTAGTTTGAGGTATATCTCTACTGTATTTGTTGTATCTACCATATATGAAGAGTGATTCTATTTGAAGATCTATGATATTAAACTGTGTATCAACTATTACCATTATATTTGGTTTTTCAAAGTTAACTTCTTTATCAAGTTTTTTTTCTAGTTTTTTTCCAATTTCTCTATTTAACTCGTTTTTGAGAAGATCAGGTTTTTCAAAACCAATGTTTTCATTTAATTTTGTTTCTTTTTCATTTATTTCTTCATCGATTCTGCAACCTAAAAGAAAAGTGTCATACTCGTATTGTTCTAGTTTTTCTATTACTAACTCTACAAAATAATCTATCTCATCTAAAAGCCCGTTACATAGAGTACAATCCTTTATTTTTACTTGTTTTTTATCAATTTTTTTTCTTATGTTTTCTCCTTTTTTCTTGTTTGAAATAATGTCTTCTTTTCTATGAAAAAGCCTTCCTAAACAGTTATCACATAAGCTATTTTCTTTTATTATCTGTTCTGCTTTTTTTTCTGTTTTTTTATCTGAAACTAGCTTTTCCATGAAACCAGTCATATAAAATTTTGTATTTTAAATATTGTTATTAACAAAGATTTGTTATTTTTCAATCCATAACTTATAAACAAAAAATACAAGCAATACAAATGAAATAATCGGTAGATACCACATATCCATATCAACACCAATTGCATATGCTAAAGTAAGAAAAAATAAGATAATTAAGAATATAGTTATTAAATCACGGTATTTCATTGCTTTTATGTAATTTTTATTATCATTTAAAGTATTTCTTTTTAGTAACTTTTTTAATATATACTAATATACAGGGAGTAAAAAGTCTGTAGGGAGAATAATTTTATGGTTGAAGTAAAACCGTTTAAAGGAATACATTACAACAAAGAAAAAATTGGTAATCTAGATGATGTTATGTCGCCACCATATGATATAATATCTGAAGAGATGCAGGAAACATTGTACAATAAACATCCAAATAATTTTGTAAGACTTATACTTGGTAAGATGAAACCAGAGGATGATGAAAAAAATAATAGATATACTCGTGCTAAAAAAATGTTTGATGATTGGTTAGAAGAATCTATTTTAATGGGTTCTGATAAACCAGCTGTTTTTCCTTATAAAATAGAGTATGAGCTTGAGGGTAAGAAAAAGATCATGAATGGTTTTTTTGTTCTTTTGAAACTTGATCCTAGTTATAAACTAGTAAAAGCACATGAAAGAACTCTTTCAAAGCCAAAGGCTGATCGACTTAATCTTATGAGAGCATGCCACTCGAATCTTGAGCCTATACAGCTTCTATATATCGATGAGAAAGATAAGATACGAAAGGAGATAGATACTAATCTTGGTAGCCCAGTGATTGATGTTGTAGGATATGATGGTTTTAACCATAAATTATGGAAATTAGAGGATGAAAAAGTTATTTCAATGATAGAAAATCAGCTAAAAGATGATATATTATTCATCGCTGATGGTCATCATAGATATCAGACAGCTATTAATTATGCTGAAGAGATGAGGGAAAAAACAGGTAACACAGATTCGGATGCTGCATTTAACTATCGCATGGTGATTGTTGCAAACATGTTTGATGAAGGACTTGCTATTCTTCCGACACATAGACTCATTAAAAAAGACATTGATTGGAATAAGACATTAGAACAATTAGAAGAGTATTTTACCGTTGAAGAAAAAAATGTTGATATAGATGATTCAAAAGAAATTAGCACTCAAATTATGAACGATATTTCAACAAAAAAAGAACACAAATTTGCAATCTATACTAAAGATAAGTACTATGTTTTAAAACTCAAGGATGAAAAAATTATGGATAAAATTGCAGATGATCGTTCTAAAACATGGAGAACATTGGATGTTTCTATTCTGCATAAAATAGTACTTGAGCATGTTATGGATATAAATCAGAGTAATCTAGAGGATCATGTAAAGTATACTCGTGTCGACAAGGAAGCAGTTGATTTTGTCAACTCAGAAAGATTTGATTTCTCAGTTTTGATGAATGCTACAAAAATAGATGAGCTCAAAGCAATTGCTGATGCTGGTGAGCATATGCCACAGAAATCAACATACTTTTTACCTAAGATGCTTTCAGGTCTAGTAGCATATAAGATGTGAAAAACATCATCAATCTTTTTATTATATTTTTAATTTTATAATTTTTTGATTTTTTCATATTGTAATTTTTGCAAGAAAGATATTTATACTATTAAAGACAAACATTATCATGATATAGTCACACTATGTCATTATATGTGTCTCTTAAAAGAAGAGGTGTAAAAAAATGATTATAAAATTAGAATCAAAAACCGTTTTTTCCAACTCAAAGGTGGTGCATAAGTAAATGTCAGTGATGGTCATGGTTCTAGTTGGATTTATGGGTGGTTTGATGACCATGACTATAATAAATTTTTATAAATGGGTTTTAAAAATTTGGCAAAATTAAAAGTCTTATCTTCTTAATATATAAAAAATAAAAAAAAATAAAGAAGAGAAAGATTTTTTATTTATTCATTTTTGGGATTACTTTCTCAATTTCTTCGGTTTTGCCTGCATCCCAAATTGCTCTTATTGCTAAGAGACCTGCTGCAGGTGCAACAAATACTGCAATCATACCAGCTATTGCTGTAAAGTATGACCCTATATATTCTAAGTTTGTAAAAAATGATGATGTTGCACCAATTCCTACAAGCATTAGAGCTGCTATTAAGAATGTAGGGACTTTTTCTTTTGTTATGTTACCTACAGCAAAGAACGACAGGATACCGACTAAAAATCCTAGTACTGCTAGGATTATATTTATATATCCCATAGTTGCGGCATCTGACCATATATTTGCTCCACTTACAAGACCGATTATTACTGCTATAAGTACTCCTACCAGAAATAACCAGCTTGCTATCTTTTTAAACATCGTTTCCATTTTTTCTCCATCCTCTCTCTTATTTTTAGAGTAAGATAAAATCCTAGGGTTAATATATAAATATTTAGTGTATCTAAAAATGTAGGTGATTATGTAGGTAAGTAAACAGCCTATAGTATTTACGTCAATTTGTGAAAACAAGGGATATATTGAAAAAATAACATTTTGACATTTTTAAAGGATATTATTATATATGATAAGATACAAAAAATACCAATATGTGGAGGGGGTTCCGAGAAACTTTATTCACCTCTTCTTGTTACTCGACCCCTTCTTTACCCCCTTTTTTTTGAAAACATTTAAGTTTATTATATAACATACATATTTTTTGTATGAAAACTGTAATGATTGTAGATGATGGAACAAATAGCTTAGGAAAAGCTGAGGAATCATTAAAAAATGATGATTTTGAAATAGTAACTGTAAAAAACAATAGACAGGCATTAGAATTGATGCAAGATGATAACGAAAAAAAATATGAACTGCTTCTAATCAACAGTTTACTACCAGATTCAAAAAAACCGGCTTTTTTCCCAATGGATCCAAAAAATACAAAAAACATAGACACTACAAATGATGCTGATTTTTTAAAAAAACCTTTTACAAAAGAAGAACTGGTAAGTTTTGTAAAAAAAAGAATTTAAGAACTCATATCAAAAACAATTTTTGATTGTTTTAAAATCTTCTTCCAAATCAAAGATTTTATTTGGATTATACGTTGCAACAGCCGGATGATAAACTGGAATGATCACTAAATCGGAATCATTTAAATGAAATTTTTTACCATGGACCCTACTTATTTTTTCTTTTTGTATCCCATATTTTTCAAAGATATATTGAGTAGAAAAATTTCCAAGAGTAACAATTACTTTAGGTTTGATACAATCAATTTGTTCATCTAAAAAATGTGAACATGAATCTATCTCGGTTTTCAAAGGATTACGATTTTTAGGCGGACGACATTTTATAATGTTTCCAATAAAGATTTCTTCTCTATCTAAATCAATTGTTTCAAGTAGTTTATCTAATATTTTACCGGCTCTACCGACAAAAGGCTTTCCTTGGCTGTCTTCATTTCTACCAGGTGCTTCACCAATAAAAAGAATGTTAGCATTTCTATCCCCTGCTCCTGCTACAGGATTATTCCTGGTTTTATATAAGCTACATTTTTTACATTTTTTAATTTCATCTTCTATTTCATCTAAAGAGTATTCTGACATGTGTATCTTTAATAATTTCATTCATCTTTATATGTATTGATTTTATTTACCAAAAAAAGAGGGTTTTACAAATATGCAAACAAAGGAGAAGAAAAACATTATTTTTTTAAGACTCATGCCAGGTGAAAACATAATAGAAAACTTAAAAGAAACATGTGAAAAACATGGTGTTACTTCAGCGGTTTTAATCTCTGGGATCGGGCAACTTGGAAAAGCAGAAATTGGATATTTCAAAGAAAAAGGAAACTATTCACCTGAGACTTTTGAAAAACCTCTGGAAATACTAAGTATATCTGGCAATATCTGCAAACAAGAAAAGGATTACCTACCCCATTTACATATAGTACTTGGAGATGAAAACAAAAACTCAATAGGAGGACATCTCTTAAATGGTACAGTAAGTGTTACAGCTGAGATAGTAATAATGAAAACAAATGTTGATTTTAAAAGAGAAACAGATGAAGATACAGGTTTGCAGAATATGGTTCTTGAGTAAAACTATTTTAGCAGTAAATATATTACTAAAACACAAAACTATTAGATTTAACGGAGGAAATCACATATGAAAAAGTTTACTGAGATTAGTGAGAAGATAAAGGTTTTAAAAGAAGCACGAAGCATTCTAAGCGAGGAATACCAGCAATCTGATTTTCATAAAAAAAAGGAGGCAAACCCACGTGAGTCTGTACCTCCAGCCCCTGAGGACGAAGAAGCGATAAAACTTCTTGGTGCAATACATCAAATGGATTTACATATAAAAAAACTTCAAGATGAACAACTTAGCATACTTAAGAAAAACGAGTGAAATAAGGGCTGTGCCCTTATAATCCCCTATTTACGCCTTCGCTTCCTCG
>CAZQEU010000019.1:0-23948 GCA_964592335.1 uncultured Thermoplasmatales archaeon | reverse complement strand
AAATAAAACCAAAAGATTATTATTACAAAAACCAGTTGGAAAATAAAAAAAATTATGGATTTTTTTTGATAGAAGGTAAAAAATTATGCCAGAACAAATACTAAAAACAAGAGTTGGAAGGACACCACTTATACGCGCAAGAAAACTAGAAAAAGAGCTTAAAATAAAAAAGATATATCTAAAACTAGAAGGTAATAATCCTTCAGGTCATAGAGAAGACAGATTAGCCTACTTAATTATACGAGATGCGCTTGCAAGAAATAAAAAAACAATTACAATGGGTACTTTTGGAACAATCGGAGGTTCACTTGCTTATTTATCACAATATTTTGATGTAAAATGTGTTTTTTATGTTCCAAATAAAAAAAGAATTGCAAGAAAAAAACTGTTTACTCCTGAAAACGTCAAAATAATAGAATATGGTAAAACCTATCAAGATTGTGTAAAAGAAAGCAAAAAAATTGCAAAACAAAAAAACTGGTATGATGCAAATTTTGGAGAGGCAAACAGCCTTATGAACATGTATGCTTTTTCTTATATTGCAAAAGAGATAAACCAGCAGATAAAAGATAAAATAGACACTGTTTTCTGCCAGACATTCAACGGATCATCAATATCTGGCTTGCATCTAGGTTTTAAAGAACTATGGATAAACGAAGAAATAGATTCATTACCTCAAATTTGGGCGACAAGTACAGAGAATGGTAATGCAATTATCGAATCTTTTAAAAAGAAAAGTAGAGAACTTTTAACACTTGAAAAAAAGGATTTGAATAAAACAAAACTCAGCAGACAAATGATAAACCCTAATTGTTTAAACGGGCAAGACGCACTCAACGCAATACATGATACAAATGGATTTGCATTAGGTGTTACAGATGAAGAAATTAAAGAATACAGCAAAAAACTAAAACAGACAGAAAAAATAAAGATGACACTTCCAAATTCTTATCCAATAACAGCGTTTATAAAAGCAGTGAAACAAGGTAAAATAAAAAATGGAAATCATGTAATAATACTTGATGATGGAACAATAAAAATAGATGTTAGAGAACTTGAGAAAAAAGACTTGGACATATCCTATAAAAAGTTTTTAGATAATCTTGATACATGGCTTTTAGAGTTTACTGATCCACTTAATGAAATGAAGGAAGCAGTTGAAAATGCTTTTGAAAAAGGATATGTTATAGGAGCATTTGATCATAAAACAATTGTAGGAATAGTAATTTTGTCACGTATGCCCTTTGAATCTTTTTTCCCCAAGTATCATTTATCATATATTGCTACAAAAAAAGATGTAAAAGGGAGAGGAATTGCAACACAGCTTCTAAGAAAAGCAATAGAGATGTCAAAAGGAGACTTAACTCTTCATGTTGAAACAAACAATAAAAGAGCAATAAAATTATATGAAAAAATGGGTTTACGTAAAAAATATTATAGGATGCATTATGTAGGAGAGGAACATGAAAAGGAGCTTCCTTAACAAAAATGAGGAAAAAGATCTCATAAATCTTACAAAAGAGTTAATAAAAATACCTAGCTCTGCAAAAGATGGAAATGAAATATATGAGTTTGTTTACAAGTATTTTAAAGAAAGAAATTTTGACATAAAATTTCAGCAAACAAAAAATCCGTATATGAAATACCAGGATTTTTCAAATCTTTATCTTAAAATAGGTAATGGAAATGGTCCTAAAATAATGCTTAACGGCCATCTTGATACAGTAGCAGTTGATAAAAGACATAGCTGGAAACATCCACCATATTCAGCAGAAGAAGAAGATGGGAAAATATTTGGTCGAGGAGCAGCAGATATGAAAGGTGGAGTTGCTGCGGCTATACAAACACTTATTTCTTTGAATAAAAGAAAAAAAGAGATAAACGGAGAAATATTTTTAAGCCTTGTATTTGGTGAAGAAGCACCTTTTTCACTTGGAACTGATACCCTTTTAAAAGAATTTGATTTTAAAGATTACAATCTAATAATCGTGCCAGAGCCAACACCTCTAATTACACAAAATGATTACTGTTTTACACATGGAAAAATCCATAAATCAAAGTTTCCAGTACCAGTTATTGGTGCAGAAGGCAGAACATTATTTATTTTAGAATTCTTTGGAAAAGCAGCACATGCCTCACATCCATCAACAGGAAAAAACGCGTTACATGATGCTGCAACACTAGTATCTGAACTAGCTCGTTTTGATATATTTACACATATTAAAAGAGGAAGAGGACATTATGTTGTTTTAGATATCGATGGAGGGGATCAATCATTTACAGTTCCAAGTTACTGCAGGATATTTATCAACAGACAAGTAATGCTAGGTGAGACTGCGAAAAGTGTTAAAAGAGAGCTGAAAAAAATTGTAAAGGCATTAAGGCTTAAATCAAAAGTAGAGATACACATTAGACAAGCCCCTGGACCTGAGCTTGAATACAAACCATATCTATTTGAAAAAAGTAAATACATCAATCTTTTTATAGACAAACTAGCCTCTGCCGAAAAAAAAATAGATGATAAAGAAACAGATGTTAGACCATGTAAATTTTCAACACGAAGCGTCGGGGATTTCAATCTTTTTGGAACAAGAACAAAAGTCCCAACACTAATATTTGGACCAGGTGGTGGAAACATACATGCACCTAATGAATATGTGAACAAAGACGAAGTAATTAATACAAGCAACTATCTTCTTAACTATCTATTGGAGGTATACAAATAATCTCTGATCATCCCTGTCTTTTAATAAACACAGAAAAAATAAAAAATAACGCTGAAACATTGATAAAAATCTCAGAAAAAGCAGATATGAGTATTTTCGGAGTTACAAAAGCTACTTGTGGGGATACAAAAGTAGCTGAAGAAATGATAAAAGCAGGAGTAAAAGGTATCGCTGATTCTAGAATAGAAAACATAAAACAGATGAAAAAACAAGGAATAAACACAGTTTTTATGCTTCTTAGAACACCAATGCTTACAGAGATAGGAGATGTCGTAAAATATGCAGATATCTCGCTTAACACAGAGATAGATGTTATAAAAAAATTATCTGAAGAAGCAAGTGAAATTGGAAAAAAACACAAGATAATTTTAATGGTTGAAATGGGTGATCTAAGAGAAGGTATACCTATTTCAGATTTAGATAATGTAATAATTAAAACAAAAAAATTAGATGGAGTACATCTGTATGGTATAGGCATGAATCTAGCGTGTTTTGGAGGAGTTGTACCAACAAAAGAAAAAATAAGAAAATTTGTAGAAATAGTTGAAAAAACAGAGAATAAACACAACATAAAATTTGAGATGATAAGCGGTGGCAACTCAGCTAACATTCCACTCCTCTTAGATGAAACTGAGAAAACAAAAATAAATAATCTTAGAATTGGAGAGGCGATATTACTCGGTCTTGAGACTGTGAATAGAACACCGATACCTGGTACCTTTCAAGATACTTTTATCCTTGAATCAGAAATAATTGAATATAAACATAAAGAATCAAAACCATATGGTAAAATCACCCAAAACGCATTTGGTGAAACACCCAATTACAAAGACATTGGAAAAATAAACAGAGCAATACTTGCAGTTGGAAAACAAGATACGATACCAGATGATTTAATACCATTTGACAAAGACATAAAGATACTTGGAAGTAGCAGTGATCATATCATACTTCACATTAAAAATGATAACTATAAGATAGGTGATACTGTAAAATTCAAGCTTAAATATGGTGCATTAGTAAATCTTTATACCAGCAGATATGTAAGAAAAAAATATGTTTAGAACATAATCAAGTTAGAGGTGATTTAAAATTTCAAAAGAAGAGTTAATAATTGATGTTAGAACGCGTGAGGAATACACAAGGGAGCACATCAACAAAGCAATAAATGTTAATCTCCATGATCTTGAATTCTACATTGATTTTTTAAAAGATAAAAAAGTAAAAGTATATTGTAACACAGGTATCAGATCAGCAATTGCCAAAAAAAGACTTGAAAAAGAAAATATAGATGCAGATATTTTAAAAGGAGATTTAGAAAAAGATTATAAATGGATTAAAAGAGGTATTGTTGCTGCTGTTAACTATCTGGAGATAAAAGCTGAAAAAGAATTAGAATTTCAAAAAAACATAAAACAACTATGTCAAAAAACAAATGAAGTCAAAGGTTTTCTCGGTTCTAAACTATTGAAAATCTCTGGTGCATCAGGAATAGGAAGTTTCATAAAAAGCGATTTGAAAAACATTGATTTCAAACCAATTAAATATATAATAATTACTTATTGGAAAGATAAAGAATCACATGAAAAATCACATAAACTTGGTTTTTTCAAAGAAATATATGATAAATTACCTGTTTATTCAACAAAGATACCATATGAAGAATTCTACAATGTTTTAAAATAAATTATTCTAATATTTCATCGAACTTAAAATCATCCCATTCTTTTAAACCAAGCAATATTTTCAGTTCAACAGGTGTTATTATAGGTTTTTTATATTGTATGTAATCATCAATTGCTATACGAGGGCAAGAAGTTGATACAAAACAATCAACACCACGCAAACCCTCAAGATAAGAAGGAGAAAAATAATTCATCGCAAAAACAAATGCTTTTCTACCTTTAGATTCTATAATTCTTTTAAGATCTTCTGCAAGACCCGCTCTTCTCTGACCCTTTTTCAGACCCACGATTATACCAAAAATCTTTGCATCTCTACAACTTGCAATAGCACCATATCGCTGTTTGAGGACCATATCCTTTAAATCATCAATTTCTTCTTTTTTAACTTCAAGTGTATAGGTATCTACTGCAACAACTGGTTTTTTAGTACTAAGAATAAGGCCCATAGGATGAAAAGTTCCGCTACCGATAAATAAAAACATATCTACCTTGTCTTTAATCATATTTGCAGCAGAAAAATTACAACCAAGAATTTGTCCCTCTGCATCTATTCTATTGTCACCCTTAGAAATAAAAACCTCAAAATCCTCTTTATTTAAAGCTTTTTTAACCTCATCTAAAAGATGAACATGCTGAGCCGTTCCAACAAGACCGATTTTTTTAAAATTAAGCTTTGGAATCATTTTTTTAACAAGTTTTTCAACATTAAAATCAACAAATGCATTAACAAACATTGTAGGAGGAGAAACATCTTCTAAACTAGGAATAGGTAAATGACCAATTTGAACTATAAAATCAACACCAATATCTTCTACGTCAGAGCAGATAAGATCACAAGCACCAAAGCAAGGATCTGCAAAAACAAGAAAATCTGCATCTGTATTATTTTTTAAAAAATCTAAAAGATCAGTTGCATAAACCTTTAAGCCTTCAGGTAACTGCAATAATACTTTTTTGTATTTTTTCTCTTTGATTTCTTTTACTACTTGTTCTAGATTTATATTATAGCATGATACTTTCAAAAAAATCACCTATCCTCCATGATTTTTTCAAAAACCTTTGAAAAAGTATTAATTTGATAATCAAATGATTTATTTGAAACATCTATTTCTAAATATTTTTCATCAGAGCCTGGAATTTCATAGGAGTCTTTTTGTTTTACATAAATCTCCCAGCGACCATCTGAAATAGATTTCTTTTTAACACGTTCTTCCAAATAGTTCCTAACCTTTTCTTCAGAGGTATTGCAGTAAAGAATTAAAAAAATAGCATTATTTTCAAACGCGATTTTTTTTGCTTTTTCTCTAAGTTTTTTTGTTTTAAAAGTCGCATCCAATACTACGTTTTCTCCTTTTTTAAGAATTTTATCTGCTTTTTTGAGTACTTTATCATAGGTTTGCATCATTTTTTCAGGACTGTACATACCAGTATTATATGCATCATGATGACGTTCATATTTATCAATACCTGCTATTTCTTTTCTAACAGAATCTGTGCTTATCAAACACGAGTTATAATCAACCATAAATTTTTTTGCAATAGTTGTTTTTCCTGTACCAGTCAACCCTGTTGTGACAAAAAGTACAGGTTTTTTGTTTATTGTTTTAGAAAAAAGTTTTGCATAAAAATAGGATAAATCAAAATATTTACTTGCGGTTTTAATAATATCTTTTTTTTCTTTTTTATCGATATTTGGATCATTTAACTTAAAACCAGTTACTTTCCCACGAACATATGCTCTATAGCATTTATAGAAATTTAAAACATCAAAAATCCCTTTGTCTTTGCTTTTTTCTACATAGCTTTCAATTAGTTTACTTGAAAAGTAGGGATAGCCTAAAAAATCTAGATCCATTGCAAGAAAACCTATGTCACTTGCAGCATCGCTATATCTGAAACGTTTGTTAAACTCGATGCAATCAAATATACATACCTTATCCTTTGAAATTACTATATTTCCAGTATGAAGATCCCCATGGCAATCACAGATAAAACCATTTTTTATTCTTTTTTCGAAAAGTTTTTTATTTTTTAGAAAATCATTTGTTGATTTTTTGATAAAATCAAATTTTTCTTTTGAAATAGTCTTGTTTATTACTGCTTCTGTCTGCTCAAAGTTTTCATCGGTATTTTTCTTAACTAATTCTACAGAGCCATATTTATCAATTTCTTTAGAAGAAACATTTTTTTTATAAAATTCAACAAGTATCTCACAAATATTTTCTATTTTTTTATCTGAGATTAAATCATTTTTCAAAAGATTAGACATAATACTTTTTTGAGAAAACTCTTTCATTTTAACTGCATAATCAACGGTTTCTCCTTCTCCATTTATTTTTAGTCCATCCTTTTTTTTGTTAATTGATATAACATCTAAATAAATTTCAGGGCATAATCTCCTGTTGAATCTGAGTTCTTCTTCACAGAAATATTTTCTTTTTTCAAGTGTTGAAAAATCAAGGAAACCAAAATCAACTGGTTTTTTTATTTTATATGCATATTTACCAGTTAGTGCTACAAAAGAGATATGTGTCTGAATAAGTTTTACTGAATCTACTTTTTTTTCATAGGTATCAGGGTTTTTTATTTGTTCTACAAAGTTTTTTTGATTCATTATACTCTAAAATGCGAAAAACAAAGATTCTTATAAAAAGTTTTACAGTAAAAAGAACTATTTTAAAAAAATGTTAAAACAACTAGTATATGAACAAACAAAAGAACAAGTGATGCTGGAACAAAAACTGGGTACATGCGCGTAGTCTCAGTTTTTAAATAATTACTACTTAAAACATTACATAGGTGAATAGGTGATATAAGATAACCTACAAAAGCACTCATAAAAATAATACTTGCAAACCCTATATTTGTAAGACCAGAGATACCTGCAAAATCAGCTAAAAGAGGATATGAAAGAGTGATTCCAATAAGCAAATATCCTGTGACAATGCCCAAGATAAAAGGTAGAATTACGATAATTGCTAAAACAGGCATATTAGCGTTTTGAAGTAAATCAAAAATCGGCTGATTCGCCTGAGTAAACTGAAAGATCTCTCTAAAAACCATGATACCAATTATTACAAGCGCAAATTTATATGTAAATGATTTTTTAATCAAACCAAGATAATCTGACCGGGGTATTTTCATAAGATAAACCAGTAGAATCATTCCAAAGCTTACACCAAATATAAAACAGATTTCCAAGGGAATATTTAAAAGATAATGAAATAACACAAATGAAATTGGAATAGTTGGAGGCAGTAGATATATCAGTCCTCTGCATTCTTTTTTGACACAGCTTAAATCAACTTTTTTAAGATCAGTTTTTTTATTATTTTTTTTAACAAAAAAACTAAGGATTAAAAAACCCAATAATATCATTGTGATAAAAGCCAAAAAATTACCTTTTATTAAATCAGTGACTTTAATATCTGCATATTCTGCCATTGTAAGAATAGTAATTGATATTGGATATACTGGAAACCATATATGTCTAAACCAGATATTTAAAAAATTTTTTTTATCAACATGAATGTTAAACTCTTTTCCTTCTTCTTCTACAACCGGTGCAGAAAAAAGTGCTCCACCAGGTACTGGCATCAGACCATATATAGCAGGGATAACACCAAGAGTCCCACCTTTTGCAAAAATTGTTCTAAGACTATTTATTAACTTTGAAATAGCACCTGTCTGCTGCATCATTTTAGCAAGCATATATATAAGTGTCATAAGCACTGCAAGCTCTGCTGTATCAACTAAAAACTCCTTGTTTTGGATTAGTGTAGCTGGAATCTGTGTTATATCAACAGTATTTATAGAAAAAAATGCTAATGCTATCGAGCCAAATATAAGAGAAATCCCAAAATTAACCTTGAATTTAATCAGAAGAATAATAAGAATAAAAACTAATAAAACACCAAGTAATTGAAGCATCGAAGCAATAGAAACAAGAAGGTGTTTAATTAATTAACCATTATTTTTTATCTTCTTCAAATTCCATCTTGTTTGCTTGAGACCATCTCTCATTGAATTCTTGGTTCAGCTTTTTAACGATTTCTTCTTCTACGGTCCAAAAAGCTACTTCATCTTTTTTAACAGGCCCTGAAAGAATAAGAGCTCTATCATCACCTACTATAAAATTTCCTTTTAAACCCTTGTGCTCTTTTACATCCATACCTGCAAACATTGCTTTATCCTTGTATTTATTTACAAGAACCTTTGAGTTTTTAGGTAAATCAACATTAGAAATATATTCAGCCATGATCTTAGGATTTGATATCTCATCTATGCTCCAGCTTTTAGTATGCTTTGAAGCAGGAGCGGTACCTGTCATTTTTTTAAGACCCATCTCAACTGCAAGAGCTACAACAATTAACCCTATTGTAAATCCTACAATTAACGAAATTATATCCATACTCCATCCAACCTCCATTATTGTAATATAAAACCTAGTTATTAATTGTTTTGTTTGTATAAATTAATCTTATTTAATAACTTTATTTTGGAAAGTTATATATGCAAGTATAAAATTAGGGCTTGACCTAGCCACAATGAATAAAAAAATTATTTCTCGTATAAAAGAGTTAAAAGAAGAAAACAATGCAATAATTCTTGCTCATAACTATCAATTACCCGAAATTCAAGATATTACAGATCTACTTGGAGACTCACTTGATCTGGCAAAAAAAGCACAGAAAACAAATGCAGAAAACATAATTTTTTGTGGTGTTGATTTCATGGCGGAATCAGCAAAGATACTTAATCCAGATAAAAACGTGATACTACCTGATAAAAACGCTCATTGTCCAATGGCTGCAATGGTAAAAACACAGGATCTTATTAAAATAAAAGAACAGAACCCTGAAGCAAAAACTATTTCTTATATAAACACCACAGCAGATATTAAAGCATTATCTGATGTCTGCTGTACTTCTTCAAATGGTGTAAAAGTGGTAAACAGCATTGATTCTGACAAAATTATTTTTGTCCCTGATCAAAACCTTGGAGCCTATATACAACGTTTTGTCCCTGAAAAAGAAATGATAATATGGCAGGGTTTCTGTGCTACACACCACAATATAACAAAAAAGGATATAACGGATCTTAAAAAAGAACATCCAAACGCAGAAATACTAGTTCATCCTGAATGCAGACCTGAGATAATTGATTTATCTGATCATGCATTTTCGACAAACGGCATGGTTAATCATGCAAAAAAATCTGATAAAAAAGAGTTTATAATTGGAACAGAAAAAGAGATATGCTACAGACTTAAAAACGAGAATCCTGATAAAAATTTTTACCCAGTTAAACATGCGATTTGTAAGAATATGAAAAAAACTACTATTGACAAGGTATTAAAAAGCCTTGAGAGTTTAGAACCTAAAATAAGTTTATCAGATAAAATAATGAAAAATGCTAAAAAACCTCTTGAAAACATGATGAAAATTGGACGGGGAGACTAAATATTATGAAAAAAATCTATATGGATTATGGTGCCTCTACACCCGTGGACTCTATTGTTTTAAAAGAAATGCTACCTTATTTTGATAGAATATATGGCAATCCTTCATCTATTCACTCTTTTGGGGTAGAAGCATTTAATGCAATAGAGGATGCACGTGAGAGCGTTGCAAAAATGATAGGTGCAAAATCTGATGAGATAATATTTACATCAGGTGGAACGGAATCAGATAATCTTGCAATTAAAGGAGCTGCTTTTAAAAACAGGGATAAAAAAAACAGTAAAGGATACAGCATTATTACTTCTGCAATTGAGCATCCTGCAGTACTTGAAACCTGTAAATATCTTGATAAAATTGGCTATAAAACAAAGTTTTTACCAGTTGATTCAAAAGGAATAATTAATCTTGAGGAACTTGAAAAATCAATCTCAGAGGACACGGTATTAATCACTGTAATGTTTGCAAACAATGAGATTGGTGTGATAGAGCCGATGCAGGAAATAGGAAAAATAGCAGAGAAAAACAATGTTTTGTTTCATACAGATGCAGTACAAGCAGTGGGAAAAGTACCAATTGATGTTGATAAATTAAATATTGATTTATTATCTATTTCATCACATAAGATATATGGTCCAAAAGGAGTTGGAGCACTTTATATCCGAAAAGGAACACCTCTTCAAACAATTGCACATGGAGGAGGACATGAAAAAGGTCTTAGAAGTAGTACTCTAAATACACCCGGCATCGTGGGTCTAGGAAAAGCCTGTGAACTCGGATTGAAGAGAATGGATTCTGATGTAAAACATATGAGCAAACTCAGAGATATGCTTATTAAAAACGTGTTAAATATAGAGGAGAGCTATCTAAATGGCCATCCAAAAAAGCGTTTATGCAACAATGCCCATTTCAGATTCACAGGTATAGAAGGTGAATCGCTAAATCTAATGCTTGATGATATGGGAATAGCTGGTGCAACTGGCTCTGCATGCTCATCTAAAAAACTTCAGGCATCACAGGTATTAACAGCAATAGGTCTTAAGCCCGAGCAAGCACATGGCTCACTGCGTTTAACACTCGGTAGAAACAGTACAGAGGAAGAAGTTGAATATGCAAGTAACACAATCCCTGAGATTGTAAGCAAACTCAGGAAAATGTCACCTCTATGGAACAGATAAAAAAATAGGAGCGAAAATAAAAATGTCTGATATGTATACTAAAAAAGTACTTGATCATTTCAGAAATCCTCGTAACATGGGAAAAATGGAAAATCCAGATGGAGTAGGAAAGGTAGGAAATCCAACTTGTGTGATACCAGATACCGATGTAATTACTAACCCCTCTACAATTAAAATAAATGACATAAACATCGGTGAAAAAGTATTATCACATGATGGAAGATATCATAAAACTACTAAAAAGTTTGAACGAAAATATCAAGGAAATATTTTAATAATCAAAAATAGGCTCGGGAAAACAATTCTTACACCTGATCATTTAGTTTATGGTTTTCAAGTACCTAAAACTCATAGCTATTGTTATAACAAAAATAAAAGAAAACTAGCAGAGTTTAGTTCATGGATTCATTCAATTCACTTAGAAAAAAATGATATAAGTATTTATCCTATACCTGCTGAAGTAAAAGATATAGAATATTTAAAAATTGACAAAAAAATAAAAAAATATGATTTCAAAAGTTATGATATACCAACAAAAATAAAGTTAGATGAACAATTTATGCGTTTTTCAGGTTATTTTTTAGCAGAGGGACATGTTAGATTACAAAAATGCAAGACATATATAACGCTATGTTTTAACATATCTGAAAAAGAATATATCAAAGACTGTATAGATATAATCTATAATTTATTTGGCCTTCATACAAAAGTTGATGAAAATCCTTCAAGACATACTTCAAAAATTCAGATATATAATGTACATCTGGCTAGATTTTTAAAAGAAGTATTTGGAACCGGTGCAGATAAAAAGAAAATACCTGACTTCATGATGTTCTTACCGTTAAAGAAACAAGCTGAATTAATTAAAGGACTTTGGTATGGGGATGGTTATGTAGATCAAAGCAGATTCCGAGCAAGCTATTCTACTGTTTCTAAACAACTTTCTCAGCAAATTAAATTATTGTTATTAAGACAAGGTATTATACCATCTGTCTATGAAGAAGAAGCAAGAAATTCAAATGGTGTTAAACATAAAAAAGCATATAGGCTATTTGTGCTAGATGCTCCATCTATGAAAAGATTAGCATCTATTCTTAATATTGATTTTAAAGTCAGAGAAAAAAAATCTCGTAATGCATGGATAGAAAATAACTATCTATATACTCCAATAACAGGAATAAAAAAAATCAATTACGATGGTTATGTTAAAAATCTTGAAGTAAGCAAAACTCATTCGTACACAACAAATTCTTTATTGTTACATAACTGTGGGGATGTAATGGCAATGTATATTAAAGTAAAAGATGAAAGAATTGTTGACATTAAATTTCAAACATTTGGGTGTGCTGCAGCTATAGCCAGTAGCAGCATTGCAACAGAGCTAGTCAAAGGCAAAACAATTGAAGAAGCTGAAAAACTTACTCGTGATGATGTAGCAGAGGAATTAGGTGGGCTTCCTGCTGTAAAAATGCATTGCTCAAACCTTGCATCAGATGCACTTAAAAAAGCAATAGAGAATTATAGAAACAAAAAGTGATGATAATTATGCAAAGCTATATATCAATAGATGGTTGGAGATCAAACATACGTTTCTCTTCAGCACATATCATACATGAATATGAAAAATGTGGCAGATTACATGGTCATACCTATGCTGTTCATGTAAAAATTTATGGAAAAACTGATTCCAAAGGAATAATAATTGATTTTTCTATCTTAAAAGAAAAACTAAGAAATATTGTAAATGAACTAGATCACAGAGTTTTAATCCCTGAAAAAAGCGAGATCGCAGATATAAAAAAACAAGAAAAAACATTATCTGTAAATGCTTTGGGTAAAAAATTTAGTTTTCCTTTAGAAGACTGTGTTTTTTTACCAATAAAATCTACTTCTGCTGAAAATCTTTCAAGCTATATCCTTAAAAGATTAATAGAAACAACAGACATACCAAAAAACGTTGATTCAGTAGAAATAGGAGTAGATGAGGGATACGGTCAAGGTGCAAGAATAAACAAGGAATTATAACCTAAGGTTTTTGTGGAAAATATGAAAAAAGCAGTATGTCTAATATCTGGTGGACTTGACTCCTGTGTAACAGCTTTTATTGCAAAAAACATAGGATATGAAATTTATGCCCTTAGTATTAACTATGGTCAAAGGCATGATAAAGAACTCATATCCGCAAAAAAGGTTGCAAAAGAAGTAGATGCGAAAAAACATATATTTTTGGATTTGGATTTATCTGTTTTTGGTGGTTCTTCACTTGTTGATAAGAATCAAGATCCAGAACTTAATCATAAACTCAAGGATATTGGTAAAAAGATCCCATCTACCTATGTTCCTGCTCGTAACACTGTTTTTTTATCAATTGCACTTGCTTATGCTGAAACAATTGATGCAGATGCAATATTTATAGGAGCTACTTCAACTGATTACTCAGGATATCCTGATTGCAGACCAGAATATTTTAAATCTTTTCAGAGCCTTTTTGATCTTGCTACAAAAAAAGGAGTTGAAGGCAGAAAGATAAAAATTGAGACACCTCTTCTTAATTTATCTAAAGAAGAAATTATCAAGAAAGGTGCAGAGCTTAAAGCACCCTTTGATAAAACATGGTCGTGTTATCTTGGTAAAGACCTTGCTTGTGGAAGATGTGATTCATGTCTGCTAAGACTCAAAGGTTTTAAACAAGCAGGTATGAAAGATCCTATAAAATATGAGCATTATCCTAGTTGGATTTAATATTAATTTTTTGTTTCTTTAAGTGTTGAATAATAAAAAATAGTCATACCAACAGGTCCTGTCAGCGCTGTAAGTAGAATCCATTTTTGCATGTCTTTTGTTCTAAATATTTTTCCTTCCAATTTTAGGAAAAACAAGAAGATTATGTGGATAAAAAGCATTATTATAAACTGGAAGTAATTAGACATATGGTAAGCAAGTAAAAAATGAGATATAAACAAAAGAACTATTATTGCTCCCCAATACATAGCAGTAAGTGTACCTAGATCATTTAATTCTTTTTTAAGTCTAAATTTATGTTTTAAAAAATCTTGTTTTTTGTCTTTATAGTAACTTAGAATATCCATACCCACTGGAATCAAAATCAATGCTTCTATCAATAAAGTGAAACAATCAAAAGAATCTCTTGGGACATTATTTAAAGTGGATCCGTAACTCTCTTTATTCAGACTATTTGTAAAATCATTGAAAAACAAATTTATGATACCTATCCATGGCAACTCCCCTCTTGCCTTTCCAGATACCCATTCCATTTTGATTGGTTCATCACATATCTGTGAAGATGTCTGATCTGCTTCTTTGTTTGTTGTTACATTATCTCCTTTTGTTATAAACCCTGAATGAGATTTTTTTGGTATATAATCATCCAAACCTAGTTGTGGTATGTCTATAGAAGTTTGATTATAGATACCATATTCCTCAACAGTATATGTATCATATTTTTGATTGTACTCAACCCAACATATAGCCCTATGAATAACAGGTGTTTCATCTTCGTTTCCATAAGGCTTATAAACAATCACATCGCCATAATCACCATAAGATTGAAATCTATCTTTTGTAGGATCATCCCTATAAGACACACTCCCTCTTACAATTATATCACTTCTTTCATCTACTTTTACAAGCAGCACCATATCGCCTGCATCTATAGTACCAAGACGCCCATATGGCTCATTTTGATGTTTCATACTATTTGATTCAATTGCAACCATTGGTTGTGCGTTAAACCATTGACCCGTATATGCCCAAAGAGCAATGAGAATAATTAAAACAAATAATAAAGCAAAAAAAACGTCTCTTACAATTGAGATTTTTGCGCTATTGCTATGCCAGAAACGTAAAAATAAATTTTTATTGTTTTTATTAGAATCCATCATGCTTCACTTTGTTTTTATTTGATCTCCTGATCACCTATCACAATTTTTTTGGTATGAGAGCCACATATCGGACAGACATTTATATCTTCTTTGAATTTTTTCCCACAGCCACTGCATTTAACACCCCATTTTAATTTTTTTGTAATACCTTTCTGTGAGATACTTTCAAATTTTATTTTTAGTTCTGAAGCAAGATTTTGAATGGAGTAATCATCGCTTAATACTACTACATTCTCATTTTTTTGCTTTACATCTAAAGCTAATGCTAAAATCTCAATATCTACTTTGGATAATCTTCCTTTATCACCTGTTTTTTTTGAATTGTTTTCCACCTTTTGAATTGATTCATCTGAAGGAATTCTAAACTGCAGACCTTTGTCTTTTAGATAGAGAAAGTTTTGATAATCTTTACCACCGGGTTTTACTTCAGAGGAAATATTAAAAGTAGTGACCATCGATGCATCAGTAAAATCAAGAACTTTACCTGATAGGATAGCTGACGTATCAATGATATAAACCTTGTTTTGTTCTTTTTCAGACATTTTAATCAAGTAAATATTTTTGTTAAATCATTTATTTTTACTAGTTTTTGATCCCCGCTTTTCATATCTCTAATTGTAACACTTTGTTTTTTTAGTTCATCTGGTCCTACAATTATCACTTTCTCTGTATTTATAGCACTTGCATATTTCATTGATTTGCTCATACCACGATTAAGTAAATCAATATCTGTTTTGATTTTTTTATCTCTTAAAATTTCAGTTATTCCCATAGCTTTTTTTGTCATATCTTTGTTTACAGGTATCACAAAGATATCGGTTTTTAAATCTGGAAATTTAAATTTTTCAGTTTCAAGAGCAAGTATTGTTCTATCAAATCCGATTGCAAAACCTGCCTGAGCTGTTTTTCTTCCTCCAAAGTTTTCAATCAGCTCATATACTCCCCCACCGCATATCTGTTTTTCAGCACCAAGTTTTGGTGCTTCTATTTCAAATACTGTTCCGGTGTAATAGTCAAGCCCCCTCACAATTGACATTTTTACATTAAAGTTTTTGATTTTGAAGATTTTTTTGAGGTAGTCGATTATTTTCTTCAGTTTTTCAAGTTCTTCTAATGCTTCTTTATCTTGTTTTACAAAATCACTTATTTCGTTTATATCTGATGTATCAAGTATTTTTATAAGCAAATTTGCTTCTTTGGAGTCTATTTTAAAATTAATGAGTGCATCAAATAATTCCTCATATAGTGCTTTGTCAATGAGTGGTATTATGTATTTTTGTTGGTCTTTAGATATATTTAATTTTTTAAAAATTGCCTGTAGAATCTTAAGATTACCGATATTTAAGTTTATATTTTTCAAGCCAGTGTTTTCAAGTATTTTATATGCCATTGCGATAAGTTCAGATACCGCTTCAGGTGTATCTGTCCCAATTATTTCACATCCTGCTTGTGTAAATTCCCTGTATCTTCCTTTCTGTGGTCGGTCGTATCTATAGCAGTTTCCAAAGTAAAACAGTTTAATGGGCTTTGGCTGCATCTGCAAAGAATCTACATAGAAACGAATAACTGGTGCTGTAAGCTCTGGCCTGAGTGCAAGATCCCGGTCGCCTTTATCTTTAAAAGAGTATATCTCTTCTATTACACTATCACCTGATTTTGCTGTAAAAAGCTCAAGTGTTTCAAAAGTAGGAGTCTGTATTTCTTTGTATCCAAAAGAAGTAAATGTTTTTCTTATTTCTTCTTCAACATATCTTCTTTTAATCATCTCTTCTGGTTTGAAATCCCTTGTACCTCTTGGTATCTGAAACATACTTGGATTTGAATGAAAACATTATTTAATATTGTTTCGAAAAGACAGTTTTTATAAATAATAATTGTTTTTCAATTTTTGGTTCTAATAAACTATGTGGAGAGAGATAATAGATGAATGATGATATTGCTAGAGAGATAAGAGATGAGCTAAAAGCTATTCGTGACTCATTAGATGATCTAATTGATACATTACGTGCTAAATAATTTTTTTATTTTAATCTTTTTTTCATAAATTTTTCTAGTTTGTTAAATGCATCTTCAAGAATATTCATTGTTGGAAGAATTACTGCTCTGAAATGGTTTTTACCATAAGTATTACAGAAACCTGATCCATGGACAAGAAGTACCTTTTGGTCATGTAGTAAATCTAATACGAATTCTTTATCATTTTTCCATATTCCTTCTGAAATAGCGTTTATTTTTGGGAATATATAGAACGCACCTTCTGGTTTTGCAGTTGAAATCCCAGGTATTTCATTTAATCTCTTGTATGCAAAATCCCGCCTTTCACGTAGTTTCCTATTTACTTCTAAGATATGATCCTGTGGGCCTTTTAACGCTGCGATACATGCTCTCTGACATACCGAGTTTGCACAAAGCCTAGATCTTGCTATACGCATAAAAGCATCCTGTATATCATCTAAATCACCGTTATGATGAAACATCACGTATCCCATTCTCCAACCTGGAACTAGATAAACCTTTGAAAAACCATTAAATGTTATAATTGGAACGTCTTCTGCAAGAGTTGTTGCTGCATGCTGTTTTTTGTCAAAAACCATGTCATCATATATCTCATCAGAAATAACTGGTATATGATATTCACCTGCAATGTCAATTATCTCCTTTATGACTTTTTTAGAATAAATTGCACCAGTTGGATTATTTGGATTTATCAAAACTATTCCTTTAGTACGATTCGACATTTTTTTTCTAATGTCATCAACATCAGGCTGCCAGCCTTCTTCTTCAATGCAACGATAAGAAATCGGTAAGGCATCATTAAACCATGTAATCAATGTATACTGAGGGTATGTAGGACCTGGGATAAGGATTTCATCGTTTGGATCTAGCGATGCATTAAGAAGCATTTGAAGGGACTCTGTGACACCAGTTGTAACACAGATATCATCTGTTGAATAATCCATATTATTTCTTCTTTTTTCACGATCTGCAATTGCTTGTCTTAAATCATGATAACCTTCAGAGGGGGCATAACCATTATAATTCTTATTTGTAGCTTCATACAATGCTTCTTTCATGTGTTGAGGTGTATCAAAATCATATTTGTTAGGATCACCAATATTTAGATGAAGTATTTTTTCACCTTGTTTTTCAAGTTTTTTGGCAGGTACTACTACTTCTCTTATAGCATAAGATACACCCTGTGATCTTTTAGCGGCTTTTATCATATAAAATCCCAGCAAAAAGCTGATATTAAAAGGTATAATATATAATTACTGGTAAACAGCATAATTAAAAAAAAGTTTATTTTAAGATTTCTTTAGCGAATAATCTTCTCTTATTATGCCTTTGAAATTATTTTTGTCAGAGTTATATTGAAGGTTTTCCTGTACAAGAATTGCAGAGCCATCTTTTCTTTTATGAATCGTTTTAAAAGTTATAGAACCATCTTTTTTTGCTTTTTTAATTTTGTTTACAATATCCTTTTTGCTTTCAAGAGCATCTATATCTGATAGGTTAAAAGATAAAATCTCGCTTTTTGAGTATCCTAATCGCTCGTACATTTTTTCATTGCAATCCATAATATTTGCTTTTTCATCTATCAAAAATATAGAATCAAATTCATGTTCTGACCATTTTTCATCTGTTTTAACTGAAGTGACAAAATCCAATCCTTTCTTATTATTGTCGCGTTGATTCAACAATTCAGTTATTTCAACTTTTATAGTTGAAAGCTCATTGTTTAGTTTTTTAATTCTGTGTTTATCCTTTTTGTGATCAGTAATATCTGTGTTTACCCCTCTAAAATTCTGTAAATTATTATTCTCATCAAAAACAGGAACAGCATTTGTAAGAATACAAATTTTTCCATTATTCTTTGTTATATTCCAGTTTTCAAAGTTTTTTATAGGTTTCTGTTTTTTTGCAGACTCTGAAAAAAGACGTTTTGCATTTTTTGCATCAGAAGGAATCATTAAATCATAAATATTTTTGCCAGTTAACTCATCACTATTATATCCTAAACATTTACTAACATTCTCTGATACATAAGCAATATCTCCATTTGAATTCGTCTCCCAAGCCCATCCCTTTATGTTGTTTAACAAATCCTTTTGTTTTTTCTCATATTTTTCTTTTGCTTTTACAGCATCTTCAAATATTTCTCCTTTTTTAACGCCTACTTTATGTATCGCCAGCTTTAAACTAGTCATTACTCTATCAAGTGACTCTGTTAAAGTATTTATTTCTTCTATCTCCCCATATCCTAAATGTACATCTAGTTTTCCTTTGGATATCTCATCTATGTTTCTTGTTAGTTTCTCAATTGGATGTGTTATTATATATGAGATAAGAAAAGATACGCAAAAAGTAACACCAAATATTAATGCTATAAGAATTGTGGATTCATCGCTTTCAAAGCCTTGAAAACCACCTATGATCGCAATAGGTATTATAGCTATAGCAAGGCACATCAACACAAGTATTGTTCTTAATTTCGTTTTAACACCTCATCTCCTCACGATACAGACAGAGTATCTGTTTTCTTATTTATAAAATCTTTTTCTTCTCCAAATATTTGATTGATACGGTTTTTAAACCTCTCGCCTCTCTCAGCAGGGATTATAAACTCATTTATTAGAAAGTCAACATATTCAAATAAATCATCTTTGTTTATCGAGTTTTTATTTTTTAATTCTTCAAATTCACCTGCTCCAAGTGGCCCCAACTCAGATTGGAATTCATCTTTTATTTTTCTGTCTATAAGACCTTTCTGTGAAAATAATACTTTAATAGGCTCGATTTCTCTGACAGGTTCAAGTGGAAATGTAAAATAAAATTTACTTCCAGATCCTTTTTTGCTTTCAACCCATATTTTTCCTTTCTGTGATTCTACGATACCTCTACATATTGCAAGACCAAGACCTGTTCCACCATGACGCCTGCGATTTACATTTTCTACCTGGTAAAAAGGCTCAAAGATTCTAATTTGATTCTCAGTTGTAAGACCTACTCCACAGTCCTTGACACTAAATTGTACATGATCTTTTTTTAGTCTTGCTTCTATTTCTATTTGACTTTTTTCTGGTGAGAATTTTATAGCATTGTTTATTAGATTCCTGATTACCTGACTTATTCTATCAGGATCTGCCTGTATTTTTGGTAGTCTATCTGATTTTACTAACAATCTTATTTTTTTCTCATTTGCAAAGCCTTGCATAAACTCAGCAGTTTCTTTTACAGTTTCAACCAGATCAGTTTCTCTGAAATTAAATTTGAGTCTTGCTGCCTCAATCCTAGATACTTCAAGAAAATCTGCTATTATGCTATCAAGACGATCAGCGTTTCTTGTTATTATTTTAAAGCTTTCTTTTTGTTTTTTATTTAGTTTTCCAAAGTATCCTTCCTCTATCATTTGAAGCTGTGCTTTCATAGGAGTCATAGGACTTCTTAGCTCATGTGATGTAATACTTAAAAATTCTGATTTAGCATTATCTATCTCTGTTCTTTCTGTCTCAAGTCTTGCAAGTTTTGCGGCTGTTCTGTTAAAAGCATTCGCTAGTTTTTCTAGTTCATCACCCGTAGTTATATCTAAATTTATGTCAAAATTGCCTTCTTCTATTTTTTTAGTTGCAGCATATATTTTTTTTAAAGGACTGGATATTTTCTTTGATATAACAAAACCTATAATAGCTGTTAAAACTGCTATAATAACAATCATTGTAATAGTCAGTTGTGCCAATAAATTTGACATTTCTGGATATAATCCTTCTGAAAACGTGTCAGTAATTATTGTGTAGAAAAATATTATAGCTAAAGTCGGTGCGATAAGTCCTACAAGATAGAATAGAATAGTGATTTTTCTGTTTATTTTTGAAAGAAGAATATCTTTAAGATTTATTTTTTTCCCATCCTTTTTTTCGATTTAGTTTTCCCTCCAACTTTAATCAGATAAAAGTAATTCTACCCTATCTATTAAATCAGTTACATTGAATGGTTTCTGGAAGAAATCAACTACATTGTCTTGTGTGGTAAGACCTTTTTTTCTTGCATCTGATATCCTTACAACACTCATAAAAGCAATTTTTATATCTTTTATATTTTTTACAACTTCTGTTACAGGTGTACCTGGCATCATTATATCTAAAAGAATTAAATCTGGTGTTAACTCTTGTAATTTATTTAAACATTCATCTGCGTTTTCAGCGGTGACTACGTTGTAACCATTTTTTTCAAGTATCATCCTTACACTTTCACGTATATCTTCTTCGTCGTCTACAACAAGAACAGTTTTACTCATCTATCTTTCCTCATTAATATTTATTTTTGAGAATTATAAATTGTGATTTAGTTATTATAATATCTCTAACTTAAGAATCGTTTTTTTGTGTATAAAGTTTTTCACATTTTTGATTATTTTGTCATTTTGACTTTTTGTCATATCTGTAAGTTTAACAGATAACCTTTAAATAAAATATGTGACAAGTGTTAACAAGATACTAAATAACATGGAAGAGGTGAATGATGAAAGAAAGTATCAAAAAAATCCTGGAATTCAGCGTTTTTGTAATACTTGCATCACTACCATTTATAATGGCAACAAATACACTTGGAGTTGATGCATTTCTTGATTCATTTGAAAACCCTGATTCATACATATCTTTTAAAAATACTGACACAGCATCTGGTGTTACAACTAACTCGGAAAAATATATGATAATTCAAAAAATGAATCATCCTGATTTTGAAATACAAAAAGAAGACGCAGTTTTATATTTCAATGTCGACGGCGGGCTAGAGTGCAACAAAATACATGAAATAAATGGAGTTGGAATATTTACCAGGTATTACATAGAAAAAGAAAACGAGGGTGAAGAACTCATTTTCAACAATCAAATAGTTGGAAGGGTAATAAAAGTCTTAGATGAAAACATACTGACAGATATTTCACTTAAAATATGGGATATATCAATAAATAATCTGAATATCGAAGCCATTATTTAAAACATAAAAAACCAAAAACAACTCTTCACATATTTTTTACATTACAAAAACAACATAAATTTAAATATAGCTCACTTAATATTAATTATATGATACTTATGAGAAATGCTGGGAGAAGCATAATTATATTTTTATTTGTTTTTTTATTAATCTCAAGTTCTTTAAATGCTATTTCATATGATAAAAAAACCAATTTAGAAAATAATTTTAATTACTCCATTTCTCTATCAAAAGCAGATATCATTATACCTGATACTTATAGCACTATTAAAAAAGCAGTCAGTAACGCAAAACAAGGTGATACATTATTTGTTCGGCCTGGCCTATATGAAGAAAGCAACATAATAATCGACAAAAAAATTAATTTAACAGGTGAGAATCCAGAAACTACTATAATAAAAGCAAATAATTCCCAAACAATTTTAAAGATTTATTCTGATGAAGTCATCATATCAAATTTTACGATATACAACAGTGGAAACACAATAAATAAAAACATTGATTTATCAGCAAATAACTGTATGATAAAAAATAATATTATAAAAGGTAACAAAAGCAACGGTATTGTTTTGCTCAACTCATCAAAAAACATAATTTCTAAAAATAAGATTTCAGATTGTCTTGTTGGAATATATCTTTTCAATTCAACAAGTCAAGATATAAACTATAATATGATCTTTCAATGTTCAAAAGGAGTCTATATTGAAGAAAGCAACAATAACCTTGTAGAAAAAAACCATTTTTATTTTAATGAAATAGGAATTTTTGTTTCTTATTCTTCAGATAACAATATTAAGAAAAACAATTTTATTGCAAACAGAGAACATGCTAAATTCAATAGTTGGTTATCACCCAATGGTTTTCAAAAAAATAAATGGAATAATAATTATTGGGACAAATCATATAGCATCTTTCCAAGAGTTATAAGAGGAATTGTTTACATCCCAACAAATTTTCAAATAAATCCATTTCTTCCTTGCATAAGAATTGATTGGCAATCTAAAAAAGAACCATATAATTTAGATATAAGTGAAAAAGCATGAAAAAACTTGTTGTTTTAACATGTTTTCTTGTTTTTATCATCCTCGTTATCACTCTTAACAGCTATTTGATTTGTAAAATGTTTAGAATTTTATAAGAGTTTTACAATAATAATATAAAGATTTATATATTATGTAGAATATATAATTATTAAGTGATGTGTATATGAAAAAAACGATATGTGTTATACTGATAATCATGTTTTTACTGACGAGTATGATTTGTTTTCCAAAGGTTAATTCAATATCCAATAATGATCCCGAATTAGGTAATAACTTTACAGCAATTATTGATTTGGATATTGAAACAGGAGGCAAAAATTTCCCACCAAAAACAGAGGCAAATATTAGAATGGGTCAACATCATTTTCATAGAGGAGATACTCTTACAATTGATGTAGATAGAGATATTGAGCTTCATAGTTGGGATTCTGACTTGGCTGGTTATTACATAGCATATGTTCAATTTGGTAGTAATATTATATTTACAGACCATCCAATCTACTTTGATGAGAGAAATTCAAATAATCCAAGTGGTACAACAACAGAAAGAAGTGAAACATTTGAAATTACTTCTTCAGGTTGTATATATGCCTATGTTAAAGTTTGTTATGATATTTATAACGAAGATGGGATGCTGTGGGATGAAGATATATATTGTGATGATTCTGCCACAAGTAGATTTAGCTATAACACACCTGCAACAAATAACTTTTTAAATAAAATAAGAGAACTTTTCCCAATTATGAATCCTATAATTGATAAAATTATAGAAAGAGTAGATAAGATCAATAAGGTTGTTGATGAAATTGTGGAAAAAATTGATAATAATGAGGTTATAACAAGTCCTGATGGTGCTGTTGTTGTGGATCCTGAGCCTGAACCTTATATAAATACAGATCCTGATATACCTCAAGACACAGAACCTTACGTTGATCCTAATCCTGAGCCTTATGTAA
>CAZQEU010000018.1:0-26489 GCA_964592335.1 uncultured Thermoplasmatales archaeon | reverse complement strand
GATATCTATCGATGATGGATTGGAAGGTAAAAGAAAATAGTAACATGAGTTATTCCTTGCAAGGATTAAATGTATATGCAACAGAAAACATAATCTCACACTACTGGCTTAATAAGATATACCCTCCAGAGATAGGAGATGCACATACCAATGGTGATTACCATATTCATGATCTTGGTACCCTCGGCGCCTACTGCGTCGGCTGGGACTTGAAAGATATTCTCTTGAAAGGCTTCAAGGGCGTTGCTGGTAAAATTGAAAGTAAACCAGCTAAGCACTTTGGAACTGCGCTCATGCAGATTGTAAATTATTTATATACCCTTCAGGGTGAAGCAGCAGGAGCACAAGCTTTATCAAATTTTGATTCACTTCTTGCTCCCTTTATTCACTATGATAATATTAAGTATAAGGAAGTAAAACAAGAGATGCAAAAATTCTTGTTTAATATGAATGTACCTACAAGAGTAGGATTCCAATCACTTGCTCATGATGAACCAGTTGTATATAAAAAGAATGGTAAAATAAAAGTAGAATTAATTGGAAAACTAATTGAAGAGCATTTTGGAGAGAATAGAGAATCAATAATCAAGAATATAGATGGCTATGGAAACCCGTCAAATGATTCATTTGCATTAAGACCGAATGAAAAAATAGAAGTAATCAGTTTTGACAAAAAAGGAAAAATAGGATGGCATCCAGTAAAAGCTCTGATAAAACACAAGGTAAAAACTAATGGATTTAAAAGAATTAGAACAGGCTCAGGGGAAGTAAAAGTATCTCCAGCTCATTCTCTTTTTAAAATCAACAGTGGAAATATAAAACCAGTGATGGCAAAGGAATTAAAAACTGCTAAACAAAACTCAACATTAGATAAAAATAATCACGTGCTTGCTGTTAACAAAATTAATAGCGATTTATTAGGAAAAAATGAAAAAATAGATTTGTTTGATTTGATAGATGATATACCTGAAAAAATTAAAAAACGCATTTTTATTAAAGCAAAGGATGTACCAAAAATTAAAGAAAAGATTCTTAAATTATATGGATCCTTAAAAGAATTTTTATATAAAAATGGAAGAAGTGATAGAACTACTTTATACAAATTATTCAAAGAAAATATTATTCCCTTTGAAATGTATATAAAATATTCAGAAGAAATAAGAAATGATGCAAAAATATACATAAAACCCTATAACAACAATTTTTATGATAGATATCTTGATGGAAACAAGCTTAAAAACTTTGTAAAACTAGCAGCTTGGTTTGTAACCGAAGGAAAAGCATGTCATTCAGGAATAGTCATTTCACAGAGAAAAAGTAATAGCAAAGAAATACTAGATGTTGCAAAGGAACTTGATATTAAAGTATCAATCGATGAAACAAAAGGATATAGTAATAAAAACAAGGCCCCAACTGATACTATTATTTCAAATATGAAAATGAGTGGACTGTACACTTATCTTCTTCCTTATATTGCAGGTGCTACTTCAAGAGAAAAAACAGTTCCTTCCTTTATATTTGATTTAAATAATGAAATTAGAAATACTTTTCTTGAAACTCTTTTCAAGGGCGACGGATATATTGATAAAAAATCAAGAAGGATATCATATTCATCAATGTCTGATAAGCTTCTTACATCGGTTTCAATGCTAAGTATAGCAAATAAATGGAGAGTAAGAGTAATACCAAAAAATAAAGATCGAGCTGGAACCTTACTCATCTATAAAAATCCGAGAAAAAAACTAGATATCGAACTAAACGATATAGCAGGTTCACCAGTTTATGAAATAGGTGAATATAAAAACGAGTTTGGCTGGGAATATGATATCTCTGTTGATACAAATGGTTGTGAGGAAAACTTTGTTGGTGGTACAGGGCTTGTTCTTTACCATAATTCACCTTTTTCAAATATCACAATGGACTTGAATGTTCCAAATTATATGCTTGATGAACCAGCTATAATCGGTGGAGACTTAAAAGATGATAACTACAGTGATTTCCAGGATGAAATGGATATGATAAACCATGCATTTGCTGATATTATGTATGAAGGCGATGCTAAGGGAAGGCCATTTACGTTTCCAATTCCAACTTATAACATTACTAAAGACTTTGATTGGGATAATGAAAAACTTGATCCAATTTGGAAGATGACAGCTAAATATGGAGTACCTTATTTTTCAAACTTTATAAATTCAGATATGAAACCAGAGGATGCTAGGAGCATGTGTTGCCGGCTTAGGCTTTCAAATAGAGAACTTAGAAAACGCGGAGGAGGTTTATTTGGAGCGAACCCGAAGACCGGTTCGATCGGAGTGGTTACGATCGGAATGCCAAGGATTGGCTATCTTTCAAAAAATGAAGATGAATTTTTTGAGAGATTAGATGGTCTAATGGATAAAGCAAAAGAGAGTCTTGTAATTAAAAGAGAAATAATTGAAAATCTAACCTTTTCAGGTCTTCATCCTTATTCTAAGTTTTATTTATCAGATGTAAAAGAAGTATTTGGAGAGTATTGGAAAAATCATTTTTCTACAATTGGCTTAATTGGTATGAACGATGCACTACTAAATTTTATGAATAAAAGCATTGCAGATCCTGAGGGTATAAAGTTTGCTTTAAAAGTAATGGATCACATGCGTGATAAACTAGCAGATTATCAAGAAGAAACAGGAGACATTTTTAACCTTGAAGCTACACCCGCGGAAGGTACTAGTTATTCTCTTGCAAGAAAGGACAAGACAAGGTATCCAGATATTCGTGTTTATAATCAAGAAGAATATCAAAATAATGGTGATAAGGTTGAGCCATATTATACTAATTCAACTCAGCTTCCGTCAGGATATACTTCTGATGTTTTTGAAGCACTTGATCTACAGGATTCACTTCAATCAAAATATACTGGTGGAACAGTACTTCATATATTCTTAGGTGAATCTAATCCTGACCCAAATGCAACAAAGAAATTTGTAAGAAAAGTAGCTGAAAACTATAATCTACCTTATTATACTCTAACACCAACTTTTAGTATTTGTCCAAAACATGGTTATATTCCTGGAGAGCATGAGTTTTGTCCGAAGTGTGATAAAGAAATAGGTTACAAAGGAGGGAAATAAATTGAATAAAAAAGAAAACTTAGAAAATAAAAGAACTAGATGTGAGGTTTATTCAAGAGTTGTTGGATATTTAAGACCGGTTAACCAATGGAATAGAGGTAAACGACAGGAATTTAGCGACAGAAAGATGTTTAAACAAGAAAAAGAAAAAAAGGTGAAGGTAAAAATTCAATGAAAATAGGTGGATTTCAGAAAACAACTCTGCTTGATTACCCAGAGCATGTAAGTGCTATTATCTGGACAGTAGGCTGTAATTTTTCCTGTCCTTTTTGTTATAACAAAGAACTTGTAAAAGAAAAATCCGATTTGTTCTCCGAAGAAGAAATATTAAGTTTTTTAGAGAAAAGAAAAGGTTTTCTTGAAGCACTTACTATTTCTGGTGGTGAACCCTTTTTACAAGCTGACTTAAAAGAGTTCTGCAGGAAAGTAAAGGATCTTGGTTATAAAATCAAGATTGATACAAATGGTACTTTTCCTGAGAAACTAAAGGAAATGATAGATGAAAAACTTGTGGATTATGTTGCAATGGATGTTAAAGCATCTAAGGAAAAATACGCAGATCTAGCTGGTACAAAGGTTGATACAGATAAAATACAAAAAAGCATTGATATAATAAAAAAATCTGGAGTGGGTTATGAGTTTAAAACAACTTTTGTTCCCGTTATGCTTGATAAAACGGATATAAGCAAAATAGGTAAGTGGCTTAACGGGTCTGAAAAATATTTCCTTCAACAATTCAAAAATGATATACCCACTTTATCATCAGATCTTAGCAAATTAGAATCTTATACAGAAGAAGAACTTTTAAACACATTAAAAACAGTCAAACCTTTTTTTAAGCATTGCAAGATTAGGGGAACTTAGATTATAATGGTCAGTGAAGAAGTAATATCTGGTTTAGAGTTGGCTAGAGACATTATCCAGACATCGGATTATTCAATTGTTTTTATCAAAAATAGTCAGGTAATATACAAGAAAAAAGGAGATGGAGTACGCCCGATATTAGAGGCAATTGAAGAACTTGGTGAAAAGACTCATGGATGTATCGTGGGTGATAGGATTCTTGGGAAAGCCTCTGCTCTTCTCTGCCGATATGCACAAGCAAAAGCTGTTTATTCACCTCAGGCGACAAAAACAGCTATAGCACTTCTTTTAATAGGTGGAGTGCCTAGTCAAGCTGATTGTTTAATAAATCGTATTCAAAACCGTGATAAAACAGATAGGTGTCCTTTTGAAAAAATGCTTGAAAAAATTTCTTCACCAAAGCAAGCATACACTATTTTAAAAGAAAAAATTCTGATGTAAAAAACTATTAATAAGAAATTGTTTTTGGGGGTTTTGAAGATATGAAAAATGAGATAGCAATAATCGGGGCAGGACCAGCTGGTTATGCAGCTGCTATTTATGCGAACAGAGCAGGGATTTCAACGTTAATATTTGATAAAGGCATGGGTGGAGGACTTGCAGCAATATCGCCTAATATTGAGAATTATCCTGGTTTTGAATCTATAAATGGTTTTGATCTGACTGAAAAGATGAAAGCACATGCTCAGAAATATACAAAGATTAATTTTGGTGAAGAAGTAATTGATATTATTAAATCAAAAGACGGTTTTAAAATTAAGACTTCAAAAAAAGAATATGATGTAAAAGCAGTACTGCTTTGTATGGGTACTGAGTACAGAAAACTGAATGTCTCTGGAGAAAAAGAGCTTCAAGGAAAAGGGGTTTCTTATTGTGCTACATGTGATGGTTTCTTTTTCAAAGACAAAATTGTAGCAGTTGTCGGCGGGGGTAATTCCGCTCTTATAGAGTCTATTTATCTCAAACAGATTGGTTGCAAGGAAGTATATGTAATACACAGGAGAGATCAACTTCGTGCCGAGAAATCATATCAGGATGAAGCGATAAAAAAAGGCGTTAAAATAATTTATAACACTGAGGTAAAATCTATAAACGGCGAAGATAAAGTAGAATACTTGAAAATTTGTGATGTAAAATCAGATAAAAAATCAGAGCTTTCTGTAGATGGAGTTTTTATTTCGATCGGAGAGATTCCTCAGAGTGATCTTGCGAAAAAAGTTGGTATAAAAACTGATGGTAGAGGATATATTATAACTGACCCTCAAGGACGAACCAACATCAAGGGAATATATGCTGCAGGAGATATAACAGGCGGTCTAAGGCAAGTTGTAACCGCATGTGCACAAGGAGCTGTTGCAGCACTTGCATCAACAGAGAGTGTTGGTAAAAAGTATCCTTATTAGTATTGTTGAAGGCTGATTCTGTATAATTCTATAGAAAAGATCTACTTATAAAAAAAGGTTAAAACTAAATATCTTATTTCATATATTTCAGATAATGAAGATATTATTTATTGATCCAAAAAAAAGAACTCCTAAAAGGAAAAAATATATGGAGAATAACTTATTTTATTCATTTTACTCAAGATATGCTGCGTTCAGAAGACCTTTGGCTTTCTCAATACTTGCTGCTCTTACACCTGAGAATTATGAGATTAGTGTGGTACAAGATGAAATAAACAAAATTGATTTTGATGAACATTATGATTTGGTAGCATTAACAACTAGCACTGTCCTTGCATATACTGCATATGAAATGACTGATGAATTTAGAAATAGAGGGGTCACTGTAGTAATAGGTGGGTGGCATGCATCGGCACTTCCTTCAAGATGCAAAGCAACATGCAGATAGTGTAGTTATAGGCGAAGCAGACAAAATTTGGCCACAGTTACTCAATGATTTCAAAAATGGTAAATTAAAACCTTTTTATAGACATACAGCAGCGCCTGTGAAATTAGAGAACTTGCCTCCTTTAAAAAATGTATATCCTTTAGAGAGAACTATTGGTATACACGCTACACGTGGTTGCCCCAATGGCTGTGAATTTTGCTCAATTACAAACATGAAGTTTAGAAGATATTATCGAACTAGACCTGTTAAAAATGTAATGGAGGAGATTAAATCATCTATAATGTCTTTTATTGTGACTCGTTGTAAAAACAAAATGTTTGATATTTGACAATTATTATTTTTGCTTGTTTATCTTATAAATGTTTTAATTTGTCAATTTCATATTTTGTTATTATTTCTATCAATTTATCAGCGGTGTTTCTAACAATCTCTGTCATCTCTCCAGACATAGTCTTTGGTTGAATTCCAATCAAAATTACTTCTTTTACACTTTGTTCTAAATAGCCCATTAAAACAGATAAAGGAATCCCATGTGTGCTAATTGTCATAACACCGATTTTTTCCTTAGGAACAATACGTGTTTCACCAGGTTCAAGATTCATATCCGCAGCATCAATTATAACTAATTTACCGGGGTTTTTTCTTTTTACAACACTAGTGTAGTTTTCAGGAGTAGTTCTACAGTCAATAACATCCATATCTGTATCCTTTAGTTTATCAGCAATATATAGTCCTACTGCATCGTCTCCACCTTCAGGATTGCCGATGCACATTATAACAAAATTCATTTCGATTATGGATACTTTATTCTAATTTAATACTTTCACCCATCTGTATTTAATCTTTATATATTAACAAAAAAATTAAAAATATGGTATTTTTAAGATGAAAAAAGATGAAAAGCATATTTTTATCAGAAACAAAGTTGAAAATCTTTTAGATCAAGGTTTTTCTATAGAAGAAATTGCAAATGAATTAAATCTACCTTTAGGTACCAGATATGTTAAAAAATCTGCAAGATGATATAAATATTGTGTTGTAGCAAAAAGAAATCAAAAGAAAGCAATTGCTAAACATCCAAACTTATATAGCAAAGCGGGTAAAATCGCTCAGCAAAAGCATCCATGGTTAGGATACGAACTTGCAAAGAAATATGCAGTGATAAATGGCAAAAAGAGAGCTAAAAAATTAAGGGATAACCCTGAGTATTTCTCTATGATGGCTAAAAGATTACAAGAAATTGATCCAGAGCATTCTAGAAGAAACATGAAAAAAGCTCATTTAACAATGAAAAAGAGAGGTACATTTGTTAAACATCAAAAAGAGGCTGCGGCGATATGTATGAAGAAAAATCCAAATCAATTGAATGAAATGTCTAAAAAAGCACATGAGATGTACCCGCTAGGATTGTTGGCCTTAGAAAGCTCAAGAAGAAATCATCCTTATGAATTCATGGGTTGTTTTTTTGACTCTGATAGTGAAAGAAAAGTATGTAAAAAATTTGTTAATCATCAATTGATCGACAGGCCAATTGAGGGAAAAAACATACATTTTAGAATAAACAAAAAACACATTGATTTCTTCATTCAGAATAGAGTTTTTGTTGAGTTTCATCCATCGGTTAAATATCAAAATTCTAAATTAGAGAGTACAGATTGTTATTATACAAGAAGGCGAAATCTTCTCAATAAAAATGGATTTGAAAAATATCCTTTGATAGTTATAGAGACACTAAGGACTATTGAATCCGATATAAAGAAAATAAAGAAATTAGTCTCTTCAATTTGACAAATTGATCCACCTTATTTTTCATTTGCTACTTATATTGTCTATTCTCCTTCAAATGCAACAACAGAATATATCTTTTCTCCAATAAGTTTGTCTCTACCTTTAAGATCCACTAGCTCAACAATAAATGCGCATTCGACAAGTTCTCCACCTAACTTTTTTACAAGTTTACGAGCTGCGTCTGCGGTTCCTGCTGTTGCAATTAGATCGTCCACAATTAAGATCCTATCATCTTTTTCAATCGCATCCTTGTGAATTTCGATTTTATCTTTTCCATACTCGAGAGTGTATTCTTCGGATACACATTCAGCAGGAAGTTTACCTGGTTTTCTCACTGGTACAAAACCTGTTCCAAGTAAATATGCGAGAGGTGCACCAAAAATAAAACCACGACTTTCGATACCTACTACTTTGTCGATTTTTTTATCCTTATAACGCTCATATAATAAATCTATTGTTTCCTTCAAACCCTCTGGATCTTTTATAAGTGTTGTAATGTCTCGAAACATAATCCCTTTTTTTGGCCAATGTTGAATTGTTCTAATTTTTGCTTTTATCGACTCTGTCATAACTTTTTTCACCCCAAATAAGCGTTATATGGGTAAGCAAAAAGCTTTTTTAGTTATTTCTATTCGCAAAAGGATATATGGCAGTAAAAATTGGAATTATTGGCGGAAGCGGATTATACAAAATGAATATAATAAAAGACAAAGAGGAAATAGATGTAGAAACTCCTTTTGGAAAGCCTTCCAGTGAGGTTACAATTGGAAAAATAGGTGATACTGAGGTAGCGTTTTTACCCAGACATGGAAAAGGACATGTATATCCTCCCCATCAGGTAAATAACCGAGCAAATATCTTTGCTCTTAAACAATGTGGTGTGGAATATCTAGTGTCTACTGCTGCTGTTGGGAGTCTTAGAAAAAGGATTAAACCAGGTGATTTTGTAATCGCAGATCAACTTATTGAAAGGTCCTTTAAAAGATCTACAACATTTTTTGAGGATGGAATAGTCGCCCATGTTGCCTTTGCTGATCCTTTCTGTGAAAAACTATCGGATCTGGTTGCAGATACTATCGAAGAACATACTGATGTAGATGTACATATGGGAACATATATTTCAATGGAAGGACCACAGTTTTCCACTAGAGCAGAATCAAAGCTGTACCGCTCCTGGAATGTAGATGTGATTGGTATGACTCTCTCTCCTGAAGCAAAACTAGCACGTGAAGCGGAGATGTGTATGTGTGGGATACTCACTGTTACAGATTATGACTGCTGGTATGAAGCAGAAGAAGATGTAAATGTGACTTCCATTATTGAAATACTTAACAAAAACGATAAAAACCTTGCAAATATAATTAAAAACCTTGTCCCAAAGATAAACTATAAAAGAGAATGTGGATGTAAAAACGCGTTAGAGGGAGCACTTATCACAGATCCTAAGATGATAAAGAAAAATGCAAAACCAGAGATTTACAAATTATTATTAGAAAAATATCTTTCCTAATCTTTTTCTTTCATATTTTTAACAGAAAAAACAAACAAAAGGAACCATACTACTGAGTTGAAAAAATCAGCGGCAAAACTTATCCAAAAACCCATTATATAAAAGTTAATTGTAAGAACTATAAGTCCTATTGTTGTAAGAATCGCAGTATACAAATTTAAAACCGTACCACTTTTGTAAACATCTCTTAGCTGTGGTAAAAGAATAAATGCGAAAAGAAAACTTACAATGGCAATTATTATATCATGAATATTTGGGTTTCGACCGAATAATTGTGAAATTATACTATAAATCATTTTAAAGCAGTGGAACCATAGATTATAAATAAAGCTTATGCATCGCAAAAATAAGATTTATGTCTGATAAGATAAGACTGGCACAAGGTGCTGGTGGAGAACAAATGGATAGCCTTGTCAAAGAAAAAATTTTAAAATACTTTGGAGCAGAGACAAAAAAAGGCGAGGTAAACCTATCAATGCTGGATGACTCAGCAGTGATAGATGATATTGTTTTTAGCACGGATTCACATACAATAACACCCCTTATTTTTCCAGGAGGGGATCTGGGAAGCCTTGCCGTTGCAGGCACTGTAAATGACATAAGTGTGATGGGTGCAAAACCAATAGCGTTATCCCTTGGTTTTATCATCGAAGAAGGTCTTAGTTTAGATGTTTTTGAAACAATTGTCAAAAGCATAAGTAGTACTTCAAAAAAAGCAGAAGTCCCAATTGTTACAGGAGATACAAAGGTTGTTGAAAAAGGCGCTATACAAGAATTTATGATAAATACAAGTGGTATTGGTAAGAGAACAAAACTATTGGATGACAACTTCAAAGAAGTAAAAAACTACAGAAAATACAAATCAAACTGGCTTGTCGATTCAAATATACAGGATGGAGATAAAATCATTGTCTCAGGAAACATAGGTGAGCACGGGATAGCCCTTATGTCCTATCGTGAGGGATATGGTTTTGAAACAACTATTAAATCAGATGTAGCACCAATAAATGAATTGATGGAAAAAGCGCTAAAGATAGGTGGAGTTGTATCTGCAAAGGATCCAACTCGAGGAGGCCTTGCAAACACAGTAAATGAGTTTGCCGATAAATCAAAGACAGGAATAATTCTTTATGAAGAAGAAATACCAATTCCTGGAGGGGTACACTCAGCATGTGATATGCTAGGAATTGACCCACTTGAAATTGGAAATGAGGGAAAAGTAGTCATGGGTGTAGTATCAGAAAAAGCAGAAGAAATTTTATCTGAAATAAAGAAACATCCACTTGGTAAAAACGCGGCAATCATAGGTGAAGCAACCAAGAAAATAAAAGGTGTTGTTCTTGAAACATTTGTTGGTGGAAAAAGAAATCTTCACAAACCCATTGGTGATCCTGTTCCAAGAATATGTTGAAATATATTATTTTTTATAACATAAATCTTTAAATAATATACTGGATTACGTGAAACGAAACTCTTTAATCTAATTAGTTTGCGGAGGCATATGTTTTATGGCAAAAGGACTGGCAAAGTCATTTAAAAAAGCATTATGGGTATATCATTGTAATAGTGGTTCATGTAACGGCTGTGATATAGAGATCATTGCAGCTCTCTGTCCAAGGTATGATGTGGAGCGTTTTGGAATAAAACTTGTTGGAACGCCTCGTCATGCAGATGTTTTGCTTGTAACAGGTCCTGTAACTCGTCAGCAGGCAGATAGAGTAAAAAGAATATATGAGCAGATGCCTGAGCCAAAAGCAGTAATAGCTATTGGAAACTGTGGTAACACAGGTGATGTTTTTTATGAGTCATACAATCTTGTAGGTCCTCTGCAAGAAGTACTACCTGTTGATATACATGTAATTGGTTGTCCACCAAGACCAGAAAACATAATTCATGCGGTTGCAAAAGCATGGACTAAACTTGAGACTTTGGAGGCGAAAAAATGAGTGCGAAAAAAACTAAGAAAAAATCAGAGGATAAAATGCTTAGCCCCGAAGAAATTGTCAAATATTTTAAGGATGAGTTTAAAACCAAGATAAAAAAATCAGAGATAAAACGCCGTGCCACAGGTTCAAAGAAGAAAGAATTTGTAAATATCTGGATGAAAATCGATAAAAGTATTTTCAAAGACTTTGTAAAGCATTTATGCAATCTTACTTATCCTCATCTGGCTGTTGCTTCAGGAAATGATCTTGGGAAAACAATAGAGCTCATCTACAACTTTTCAATTTATTTTGGAAATCATTTACAAGAACTTTCTCTTAACGTTGGTGTTGAAGTGCCTAAACAAAAACCAGAGATTGAAACTATCTGTGATTGGATTCCAGGGGCACTTATTACAGAGCGTGAAAAACAAGAGATGCTCGGGATAAAAGTTATAGGGATTCCAGATAGTAGACGATTGTTTTTACCTGAGGATTTCCCAGATAATGTTTACCCATGGCGTAAAGATGAACAAACAAGAAAAGAAATTGAAAAACTTTATAAAAATCTTCATGAGGGGGCAGGCAAAAAATGAGCAAAAAAATAACTCAGACGACCTATCAAGTACCAATCGGCCCAATTCATCCAGCACTCAAAGAACCGGTTATGTTCAAGTTTGATATAGATGGGGAAAAAATCGTTGATGTTGATGTAGAGCTTGGTCATGTTCATCGTGCGATAGAATGGACTGGTATGAGAAGAAACCCAATTCAAATTATTTATCTTGCAGAGCGTATCTGTGGAATCTGCAGTTTCGTTCATCCTCTCGCATTTTGCCGTGCTGTTGAAAACGCATGTGATATAGAAGTACCTGAGCGTGCAGACTATATACGTGTCGTTCATGGAGAGCTTGAGCGTATCTGCTCACATCTTTTGTGGGCAGGAGTAGCAGCCCATGAAATAGGATTTGATACTGTTTTGTATCTAACTTGGGAAGTAAGAGAAAAAGCACTTGATTTAACAGAATATTTAACAGGTAACCGTGTTACCAAAGCGATTCTTACAATAGGTGGAGTAAGACGCGATATTAAAAAAGAGCATCACGCAAAAATAAATGAAACAATGAGTTTTTTAAAAGAAGCCTACAAAAAACTTGCACATGCCTTTTTAGAGGATAAAACCGTTAAAATGAGAAGCCAGGGATGCGGTGTTTTAACATATGAAGATGCACTAAGACTTTGTGCAGTAGGCCCTACTGCCCGTGCAAGTGGTGTTAAAAAAGATGTACGTGCTGATCAAGCATACAATGCATATTCAGATATCGGTGTTGATTATATTACTCCTGATAAACTTACAGGCGAAATAAACGGTGATGTATACGATCGTATTATCGTCAGGCTTCTTGAGGTCAAACAAAGTGTTGAGCTGATAGAAAAAGCAATAGATCAAATGCCTGCCGGCGATATTGTATCTGAGCCAAAGATACCAAAGCTTCTAAGTAGAATTAAAAAAACCGAGGGAGAAGGAATTGGAAGAGATGAGGCACCAAGAGGCGAAGTTATACATTATGTTAAATTCGATGGAAAAAGCGAAACTCCTTACACCTGGAAAGTACGTGCCTCTACGTATGCAAATATATTGCCATGGATACCAATGCTAAAAGGAGATCAAATCGCAGATATACCAATTGTTGCGGCTAGCACCGATCCATGTATGAGCTGTACAAATCGAGTTGCAGTTGTAAACAACAATAGCAACAAAAAATATATGCTAAACAAAGAACAACTCCATGATTTAAGCATAATCAAGACCAGGAGGATGATGAAGTAATGGGTTTTTCAATGCTTACAAGTGTTTTCAAACAAATGTTTAAAAAACCATGGACAAACAAGTTTCCAGCAAAATATCAACCAAACAATACCACAAAATACCTATCTGATGTAGCAGAGGGAAAAGCAAAAATCAACCCACCAGTCCCAACTCCTGAAGGATTCCGTGGAAAAATAGTATATGATACAGAAAAATGCATAGGATGTAAACTCTGCATAAGAGTATGTCCATGTGGTGCGATAGAATTCAAAGAAAAAGAAAAAAAGGTTAAATTTTATCTTGCACGTTGTTGTTTCTGCAGTCAATGCAATGATGTCTGCCCAGTAAAATGCATTAGCATGAGCGATGAGTTCCTGCTATCAGATGCAGACCCATATTCTAAAGACCTTATTGTTGAATAAAAATGAAACTTGTCTTTAAAGGAATAGTACAAGGAGTAGGTTTTAGACCCACAGTTTATCGAATAGCAAAAAACTTGGGTCTAAAAGGCTATGTTTTAAACAAAGGATCCGTAGTTGAAGTAGTGATAGATAAAAAAACAGATGAATTTATACAAAAACTAAAAACAAATCTTCCATCTATCGCAAAGATTACAGATATAGAAAAAAAACCATGTGATAAAAAATTCAAAGATTTTAAAATTCTTTATAGCAAAAAAGGTGATAAACACAGCCAAATCCCATATGACACAGCAATATGTAAAAATTGCTTAAAAGAAATCTTTGACAGAAACAATAGAAGATACAAATATCCTTTTACAAACTGTACAGTTTGTGGTGCAAGATTCAGCCTAATAGAGGATATCCCTTATGATCGTGAAAGAACAAGTATGAAGGAATTTGAGTTATGTTCTGATTGTAAAAAAGAATATAGCAATCCTATGGATAGAAGATATCATGCTCAAACAGTTAGTTGTCCGATATGTGGTCCAAAATATTTTTTATATGATAAAAACAAAAAAAATCTTGGCAGTAAAAATGCTGTAACTAATTTTGCAAAAAAAATTAATTCAGGAAAAATTGGTATAATAAAATCATGGGGCGGGATGCACATATGCTGTAATCTAAATCAGATAAGTAGGTTTAGAGAATGGTATAGCAGGCCTCAGAAATCCTTTGCAGTAATGGTAAAAGATATTAAAACTGCAGAAAAATATGGAAATATTACAGACTATGAAAAAGAGGTTTTAATTTCAAATAAAAGACCAATAGTTCTAGTTGAAAAAAAGAAATGTGAAGAAGCATCACCAGGTCTTAACAAAATAGGTTTATATCTACCATACACAGGTATTCATCATATCCTTTTTTCGTATCTTAAATCAGATGCACTATTGATGACATCAGCAAATATTCCCGGTGAGCCAATGCTTACAAGAAATAAAGATGCTTTTTTACTGGATGCTGATTGTTATCTTCTTCATAACAGAAAAATCCCAAATAGAATAGATGACTCTGTCATTAAAATCTGGAAAAACAACTGTTTTTTTATCCGTAAATCACGTGGATATGTCCCCGATCCAATAGATGTTTCTTACAAAGAAAACATACTTAGTGTTGGACCAGGTGAAAACATAACCGCTGTGCTTTCACATGATAAAAAATTATATTCCACGCAGTACATCGGAAATTCTAAGTATTATTCTGTTTTAGAATTCTTAAGTTCTAGTATCAGACATCTTATGAATCTTACTTTTGAAAAAAAATCTCTTGATGCAGTTGCAATGGATATGCATCCTGGTTATGATTCAAGAATTGTTGCAAAACATTTCTCTGAAGAGTTTTCTGCTCCTTTGTTTGAGGTTCAACATCATCATGCACACGCAGCAAGTCTTATGCTTGAGCATAATCTAGATGAAACTATTGTCTTGTCATTAGATGGTCTGGGTTATGGTGATGATGGTAATTTCTGGGGTGGAGAAGTACTATATTCAACTTTTGAGGATTATAAAAGAGTAGGGCATCTGGAGTATATACCATTGCTTGGAGGTGATAAGGCAGCTATTGATCCAAGACGGCTCGTATTTGCTATTTTTAATAAATTTGGTAAACAAATGTTTTTCAAGGACATGGAAGCTGAAGTTTTATCAAAGCTTATGGATAACTCTCCTCTCAGCAGTAGTATGGGGAGAGTCCTTGATGCTCTTTCATGTTATCTAGATGTTTGTTGCAGACGTACTTATGATGGGGAAACGGCTATGAAACTTGAAAGATATTTAGCTTCAGGAAAAAATAATTATACTTTTGAATCAGAAGTAACAAATGGTGTTGTAAAAACTGTTGATTTATTTAGACAGCTTGATGAACAAGTTAAAAAGCCTTTTAGTAAAAAAGAAAAAGCTGATATCAGTTTTTCTTTTGTAAAAACAATAGTTGACAGTCTTTGTGATATCGCAGTTGAAAATGCAGAGGATAAAAACGTTAAAAATATTGGTGTTTCCGGAGGAGTTTCATATAATCTTCCAATTGTTGAGATGATTGAAAAAAAACTTAAAAAACACAACTTCAAGTTGTTAGTCCATAACAGCATTCCAAATGGGGATGGAGGTATCTCGACAGGTCAGAACGCAGTGGTTGGTCATAAAATAATGAAATAGTTTTTAATAGAAAAAATCTTATCGGGTTTCTAATTATGGGAAAACATAGGGATCTTGCAGGTATACTATTGCTGGTGATAATTGGTATGTTCATACCGTTTTTTGGCTCTATTATTTTATCTTATGGTTTTGATTTTACAAAAATAGGTGATTGGTTTAAGATCGGTTCTACTTTTTTTTATTTTCTTTTTATTTTTGGAGTAGAAATGTTGGCTGTTTTCCTGTATTTTAATGTCACAAGCAAGATTGCTAGTAAAAAAATAAAGGAATACAAACCCTAATAAAACATGAACTACATATTTTGGGTAGAATTATAAGGGAGGTATTAAAAAATTAAATTAGAAAAATATACGTGTCCTATATGTGGCGAGGAACATGGTCTTGATGATATTCATGAATTTGAGGTAAATGGTGAGACAAAAAAAATCTGCAAAGGCTGTGTTACGGCTATAAAAGGAATTATCTAAAAATCTATTTTTTTATTTGTTTTTTTATTATTTTAATTAAAGTTTTATAGGAAAAACTGTTGCTTTTGCTTGGCTATGATGGATTTTCTATTTCAGACGGTTCTTCCTTTCACAATCTCGGCACTTGTTGTCATATTAATCACGGTTATTGCTGAAAAATATGGTACAAAGGTAGGGGGAATCTTAGGTACTTTGCCTTCTACTATTGTTGTTGCTTTTATTTTTATTGCTATAAATAAAGATTTAAGCTTTGCTTCAGAGTCAGCCGCTGTAGTTCCTGCTGAGCTTGGGATTAATCTTGTTTTTCTTTTTATGTTCACAATATTTGTAAAAAGATCTGTTTATCTTGCATTCTTTGCCGCTTTTTCTTCTTGGAGTATTCTTTCTTTTAGTCTTGTTTATTTTGATTTTAAAAATATTTATCTTTCACTTTTGATTTTTGTTTTGCTTTTGTTTTTCATATTTTTTACATTAGAGCGCATTAAAAAAGTGCAGTCACAGATGAAAGTTCGTGTTCATTATACTCCTTTAAAAATTCTTTTCAGAGGTGTTCTTGCAGGAATTATCATTGCACTTGCTGTGTATCTTTCAAATGTTGGAACGGTTATTAGTGGTATTTTTTCAGTTTTTCCTGCTATTCTTACATCTACTATGATTATTTGTTATAAAGAGCATGGATATGATTTTGCATCAGGTATGGCTAAATCTATGATATTCGGTCTTTCTAGTGTTGCAGTGTATGCTACTGGGATTCATTTTTTATATCCAAAAATGGGTTTTGTTTATGGTTCTATCCTAGCTTACGTGTTCTCAATTATTACTACATTTACAATATTTACTCTTAGAAATAGATTTGATTAAAAGAAAAAGAGCCTCATTATACTATATGTTGGCGAACGATTAGTTCTCCTTAGAATATTCCCAATTTTTGTATGTGTCAAATCTTTTTTTTTCAACTGTTTTACCATTTTCGTTGCCTGAGCTGAATCTGTCTACTATTACTCCTTCAACATCTCTTAACAAAATCTCTGTTTCATCTTCTGAATAGTCTGTAGTAAAGATCTTTCCTTTTCTATAAACAATTCCTGATTCTGCATTATAAACAGGTTTGTTTTCATACATTAATTCTGGGTCAAAATCCATTATGTCATCCAGATTTTTTAGCTTGTATGCATCTTCAGCCATACCAATCATTGTACGATACATACGAATCTTTTTAGAATCTTCCTCAGAGCTTATTTGCTCTTTTATATTTGATATAATCGCGGGTATGTCCTGCTGATTTAAATCAAGAAGAATATTTTTCCAAAACCAGTTATATGTCTTGCTTGCACGAGCGTTTACATGCTCAGGAGGCTTGTCTGGCCAAAGAATTACTTTACCATTTAAAATACGGTGCTTTTTACGCCACTCGTTACGAACACGGTCAAGTTCTTTTTTTCTTTTTAAATCCCTTGGCATATTCTCTCCATCTATGTGCAAAATATCAATGAGTTGATGGATATAATAAGTTTGTTAATTTTTTATCGTTTATTGGCGTAACGATATTCTATACTGCAGCTCCCTTCAGCACTTACCATACAGGGCCCCACAGGATTGTCTGGAGTGCATTTCTTTGCAAAAAGAGGACAATCGGAAGGGTTTACTAAGCCCCGTAAAACTTCACCACAGAGACATCCTATTGGTTCTTTAAACTCTTTGTTTTTTAAAACTTGCAGTTCTTTTTCAAATTTTATTCTAGCATTATATTTTTGATATTTTTTCTTTAAGTTTAGACCAGATTTTTTAATTACGGGAAAACCTCGCCATTTCAGATCACATGACTCAAAAACATCATCTAGAATTTTTTGCGCTATCTTATTTCCCTCTGTATGCACTGCTCTTTTATATTCATTCTCTACTTTTGCAGTATTTTCTTTTATTTGTTTTACAAGCATCCAGCATGCCATTAACACATCAATTGGTTCAAAACCTGCTACAACCTGCGGCATGTCATAGTCTTCTGATAAAAACTCGTACGGTTTTGAGCCAATAATTGTTGAAACATGACCTGGCTCAATAAGACCATCTATTTTTATCTCACCCATGTCAAGTACTGCTTTTAATGCATAAGGCATTGTTCTATGGCAGCATAGAATTGAAAAATTATCAGGTGGATTATTTTTTATCACAGCAGCAGTAGATGGAGCTGTTGTTTCAAATCCAACAGCCATGAAAACTATTTCTTTATCGGGGTTTTCTTCTGCGATTTTTACAGAGTCTTCAATTCCATAAACAGTTCTAACATCACAGCCTTCTGCTTTAATACTTCTCAAGGAATCATTTTCCCCTGGAACTTTCATCATATCTCCAAAGCTTGTTACGATCTTGCCGGTTTTTGCAAGAACAAGCATTTCTTCGATTTCACGAGGAATAGTAACACATACCGGACAACCTGGGCCTTGCCCAATTGTAATACCACAACTTTTAAGAAGAGAATCAAGACCATGTTTTACAAGAGTATCCTGGTGAGTACCACATACATGCATGAACCTAAGATTTACTTTTTCTTTTTTTATTTTTGAAACGATTTCTTCAGCAAGCTTTTTGTCATTTAGAGAAAACAACTAGTTTTCCTCCACTGAAAGCATTTCTTTGAAAAGCTCGAGTGTTTTTTTTGCTTCAGATTCATCAAGAATCTCTATTGCAAAACCTGCATGAACAAGAACATAGTCGCCTTTTTTTACCTTTACTAAGGAGATATTTGCTTGTCTTTTTGTTCCATCTCCATAATCAACCATTGCATGTTTTTTATCAGAAGAAATTTCAATTATTTTACCAGGGATTGCAAGACACACGGAAAACTGCTTATAAAATCATATAATTTAAAACTATTCCACGATTTAATAGAAATAGCTAAATAGAATAATTTATTATGACCTTCAAAATCAAAAGACTATCTTAAAAGGTCGGATGGCTTTATGAAAGAATTAGAAAAAACAAGCTCTGTATGTCCTGCATGTTATCAGGAAGGAAAGATAAACAAAATAGATGCAAAAATCGTTGAAGATAAAGGGAAAGTCTACATCACCAAAAAATGCCCTAAACATGGAGAGTTCAAAGATATCTATTTCTCAGATGCAAAACTATACAAAAAATGGATTAAATACAAGGTAACAGGTATAGATTCACCTGATGTAAAAACCAAGATTTTTGATGAACCAGCACTTTATGATATGCATAAATCACAAAGTGTTCTAACTAACCTACTTGTTACAAACCGATGTGATCTACGTTGTAGCTACTGCTTTATGAACGCAGGAGCATCAGGACGAGTATATGAACCAACTCTTGAAGAACTAAAAGAACTAATGATCATGGCTAGAAACGAAAGACCAATGGGCTCAAAAGCAATACAGATAACCGGTGGAGAACCAACAATAAGAGAAGATCTATTAGATATAGTTAATGCAGCAAATGATCTAGGTTTTTCACATATACAAGTAAACACAAATGGTATAAAACTAGCAGATAGCGTTGAATACTGTCAAAAACTAAAAGATGCAAATGTAAACACAATCTATATGAGCTTTGATGGTGTAACAAAAAAGACCAATCCTTGGATTGAAAAAAACAAGCAAGCAATAGAAAACCTAAGGAAAGCAAACCTCAAATGCGTTCTAGTGCCCTGTCTCATAGGTGGTAAAAACATACATGAAACAGGTAAGATAATACGTTTCGCACTTGAGAACATGGATATAATAAGAGGAGTAAACTTCCAACCAATCAGCTTCTGCGGGCGTGTAACAAAACTTAAGGACGAAAAAAGAGAGAAACAACGTGTAGACTACGTACGTATGATGGAAGAAATCGAAAAAGAATTCAATGGAGATATCAGCAGAGAAGATTTCTACCCTGTACCTTTTGTATTTCCCATATCAAAGCTGATTGAAATGCTAAAAAAAGAAACACAGGTAGAATTTACTGCACATCCCGGTTGCGGGGGTGCAACATACGTGTTTTATGAAGATGGAGAAGTAATACCGATAACTCGTTTTATAGATGTTGAGCGTTTTTTTGAATTTATCGACAAAGAAAGCGAGATTAAAGGACCTCTTAAAAGAGTTAGAGTAGTATCTGCTTTCTGGAAACACATCGATAGTTTTGTAGACTACAGCAAAGCACCAAAAGGCTTTGATCTTAAAAAAATACTAAAAGATGCAGTAATAGGCGGCAGCTACGATGGACTACGCTCATTTCATTATAAATCTATATTTATAGGAAGCATGTGGTTCCAAGATGCATTCAACTTAAATGTTGATCGACTGGAGCGTTGTGTGATACACTACGCAACCAAAGAAGGAATAGTACCATTTTGTGCATATAACGGCCTGGGAATAGGTGATAAAATACGTGAAAAACATTCCCTACCAATAAAAGAATGGGAAGAAAAAACAGGTAAGAAAATGAAGGATGACTTGAGAAAAGATGTACCTTTAACCTAATTCCTTTAATTTTTATTAAAATAAAAGAACAACATTTTAATAGCCTGGAGTATTCAAGGAAAAAAAAATTTGGAGATTTAAAAAATGGCTGAAAAAAAATCAACAAATGATAAATTATTAGTAAAACCAGTATCTATAAATGTTGCAGAACCTGCGGCACTTGGTCTTATCGGACTTGCTGTTGCAGCACTTGTAATTGGTGCAGGAGATCTTGGCTTGACATCTGGGTCAAAATCCCTTATGATACCCTGGGTCCTCATGTTTGGTGCAACCGCGCAACTAATTGCAAGTCTAATGGAGTTTAAAAGAAACAATGTTTTTGGTGCAACAGTATTTGGAACATATGCAATGACTATGTATGCAATAGCACTAACTCTGTTAATCTCAATATTTGGTGGTGAAGATTTTGTCATCGATCATTATGGATATGGCCTAATTGCAATACTCTTCTTCAGTCTTATAGCAACAATAGCATCACTTATGACAAACAAGGTATTGTTTTCAATACTCATCGCAGTAGATCTAGCAGTTATTGCATTGATACCACATTATCTATCAGGAACATCTGCTTTTCCCGCAGGAATCTTTCTTATGATAACATCAGCACTATCATTTTATGCATCAGCAGCAATTTTAATTAATACAATGGCTGGTAAAACAGTATTTCCACTTGGCAAGCCCATGTGGAAACCATAATTTTTTTTTAAAAAACTATAAATTAATTGTTTTTCCTACTCCACCTATGATTATTTTTTTAGGGTATAATAAGTTGATTTCTTTTTTGTGTTTTGTACAGTGAGTCGGACATATTAAATCAAAATCTTTTAAAAGATCAAAATCAGAGAAACCATGTAGTCCACCTATTATTCCTTTAATTTTACCATGTTCTTCTGATTTTTCTATTATGTTTTTTACACCAGGATGAGAACATCCCGTAAGTATGTACCACCCTTTTTTTGCTTTTAAAACTAAGCTTTGTTCATCAACAGGTTTGCCTTTTAATCTACCTGTAGAAAAAACATTTTCAGTAATTTTTATTTGATCATTTACACAAGTTAATCCTGTATTTTTTGTTTTATTTTTTTCAAATCTATACAGCTCAACATCTTTTTGTAAGAATGAATCTATTTTTTTTAATCCGCCGTTGTGATCCCAGTGTTCATGAGAAATAACAATTTTTGTGATTTTTTCAGGATTTATTTTAAGTTTTTTTATGTTGTTTAATAAAATATCTCCTTTTGCACCAGTATCAAATAAAATAATGTCTTTTTTTGTTTCAACTAGACATGAAAACCCCCAATCTGATTTTAGTCCTTTATTTTTATTGTAGATAGTGTTATCATATAATAGGGTTAATTTCATATTTTCATCCTATTTTTTTAAGTATTTTTTTTATTTCTCCCACGGTTTTAAGCCCGGTTAAATTAGCTTTTTCTTTTCCATTTTTAAATATTATAATATTTGGTATGCTCATTACTTTGTATTTTTGAGCGGTTTTCTTGTTATCTTGAATATTTATTTTTCCAAAAGCAACTTGTCCTTTGAAAAGTTTATTTAGTCTTCTAATACGTGGTGTCATGTTTCTACATGGTTTGCACCATGGTGCCCAGAAATCAATTAAACACAACGGATATTTTTGTATAAAATCATTGAAATTATTGTCTTCTAATTTTTTTATATGCTCAGGTAAATCTTGTTTTTCAGTCTTTTCTTCTTTTTTCTTTAAAAACTTCATTTTTTACCTAATCTTTAATTGGTATTAAACACAAGAATTTTAGGTTTTTTTCTCCTGTGTTTACAAACTGATGCCACTCCATGGGTTTGACAAAGAATATATCACCTGGTTTAAATGACAGGCTTTTTTCTTTGTTTTTTGCTTCCCCATTTCCTTCAAGAATAAATACTTCATGCTCCCAATCATGTTGATGCAGAGGAGTATTTCCCCCGGGTTGTACTTCAAAAAGTCTCATTGCAAAATTATCTGCACCATCTTTTTTACTTATTAACCATCTTAGTTTAGTGTCTTTTACACCTTTCTCCGAAGGTGTTTCAAGTTCTACATCTGTATAATGTACATGTTTCATAAATAACACCTATATTTTTTGTTTTGTTTTTTCCCACATCTTAACTATTTCTTTTGATATAATTGATTCTTTATCATATTCAATAATGTTTTTTTCCTCAATCAAAGCTTTTGTAATAATTGTGTCATAAGGAATCTTTCCTACTACTTCAACATTTTTTTTACTACAGTATTCCTGTATTTTTCTTGTGTTTTGTTTGTTTATATCAAACTTGTTGATACATACAAGTGCAGGTATTTTGAAATGTTTTGCAACATCGATAATTCTTTGCAGATCGCTCATACCTGAAAGAGTGGGCTCTGTTACAATTAAAACCAAGTCTACTCCTGTAATTGCAGAGATCACGGGGCATCCAATGCCTGGTGGTCCATCTATTATTATCAATTCTTTTTTCTTTTCTTCTGCTATTTTTTTTGCGTTTTCACGGACAACTGTTACTAGTTTTCCTGATGCTTCTTCTGCTGTTTTTAAAACAGCATGTGACATTGGACCAAAGCGTGTATCTGAAACATATGAAAAACCAGATTCACGATCATCCATTTCAATTGCATCTACAGGGCAAACATATTCGCATACTCCGCATCCTTCACAAAGTGTTTTTTGAACTATTATCCTCTCATTTATTGCTTCGAATCTACAGTTTTCTACGCATCTATTGCATTCTATGCACTTATCAGAGTCTATTTTTGCTAGTTGAAGTCCATGAAAACCCATTGTTTTTTTAATCTCAGGGTTTAAAATAAGGTGAAGATCAGCGGCATCAACATCACAGTCAGCAAAAACAGAGTTTTCTGCAAGTGATGCAAAAGCAGCTGTGATACTAGTTTTACCAGTCCCTCCTTTACCACTTATCACTGTGAGTTCTTTCGTTTTTCCACCTCCTCAGAGATTTCTTCGAAGATTTCTTTAAACCTGTTTTTCCATTCCCCAAATTTTTCTACAAAACAGTTTCCATTTGAATACAGTTCAGCGATTTCTGTGCTCTGCGGTATCTTTGCAAGAACAGGTATTTTTTCATGGTGAAGATACATCTCCACGCTGTTGTCTCCTACACCATCCCGGTTTATTATAACTCCAAATGGAACGCCAAGTAGTCTTACTGTATCCACTGCTATTTTTAGATCATTAAGACCAAAAGGTGTTGGCTCTGTTACAAGTATACAATAATCAGATTGTTCCACGGTTTCAACAAATGGACAGGCAGTACCGGGTGGTGCATCAAGAATTACGTTTTTGTTTTCATCAATTCTTTTCTTCAAATTTTTAAGTACGGGTATTGCTTGTGCTTCTCCAACGTTTAACAGTCCTTGGTAAAAATCTATATCTTGTTTTTTTCCATGTTCTATTTTTCCAATTTGTCTTACCTTGTATTTTATTGCTTTTACAGGGCAGACTAGATCACAGCCGCCACAGGAATGACAAAGCTCTGGAAAAACCAGCACATCTTTTTTAAGAACTGCTAGTGCGTTGTATCTGCAGAACTCTGAGCATTTCCCACAAAAAGTACATTTTTTTTTATCAATTTCAGGGATTAAAACGTTGACATTCTTTGTTTCAAATATATCTGTTTTTAAAAAAATATTGGAGTCAGGCTCCTCAACATCACAATCCAAAAACTGAACATTTTTTAGACTTAAAGCAAGGTTTGTTGAAACAGTGGTCTTACCTGTTCCACCCTTGCCGCTTCCAACGGAGATTATCATTTATTCACCTTGAGGATCAATTTTCCAACATCTGATCTGATATCTCTTGCTACAAGTGGGCATTTTGCTACAAGCAGGAAAAAAACTCTCCTGTTTGTATCGCTTAATCCTTCATAATTTCCTTGTCCTTTTGAAATTATCATATCTGCCTCTTTGAATTTTTTTCTAAACTCATCTGATGCATATTTCATAACTACCCCTGGTGTAGATATCCTCTGTCCCATATCACAGGTTGCAATCTCTGCGATTTTGTCTATATCTGAATATTCTGCATCTTCTTTTAATGCATCGTTTATTATCGGGTTTTGTTTTACAACAAAGGTTATTTTTTTACCCATTTGTTTTAGTTTTTCTAGTAAAAGTTTATCAAAAAATATCTCACCAGTGTTATCTGCCAGATACAGTATATTTTCTGCTTTTTTTAGTTCTTCTCTAAAAACAGGATAATCCTTGTCATCAAACTCTCTTTTGAGAGCATGTTCTATCATCTCATCTATGTTGAAACGATTCATCGTTCCAAAATCAATTACGTTTCCAACTATTGCAAGTTTGATTGATGTAATAAGAGGGTCATCTGATTCATCTATTTTTTCTTTTAGATAATCATATATCTTTTCTATCTTATGATTTGACTCGTTCTTGACTTTTTTATATGGGTCATCATTATTTGTGATATTTCTTATAAGTCTGTGGACTTCTCTGGATAGCTCTGGAGGAGTTTTTCTAAAATCAATGTTTTCAAGATGTTTTAACACTTCTTTTATTACATGCTCATGTATTTCTTCATCATCTGTTGCCATTCTAGCTGCTTCAAGGGATTGTTTTAAAAAACATGGGATACAATCAAGATGTACTTTCATAATAATTTCACTTTTATTTAGCAATGACTATGTGGTCCATGTCCTCTGAAGGCATGTTGTTGGCATGCATCTCCTTCCGCTGCTTTTTGTAAAACACCTTTTTTATATGCATTTATTGCATCTTCTACTGAGCCCGAAGCACCTATATATACATCGATCCCAAAATCAGAAAACATGCTTATAGCACGTCGTCCAAGACCCTGACAAATCATTACATTTACACCCTGTTCTACTAGTATTTCTGGAGGGTTTTTTGTTCCACCCATATGATTGCTTGTATTTGGAATTACTTTCACGTCATTACTATCAAGGTCGACAATTGTATAAGTTGGTACACGTCCAAAATGCTCTCCAACCGTGTCATCAAGGCCTTTGTTGCTATTTGTTGGTATACATACTTTCATATTTTTTTCACCTCATACCACTATGGCTTTCTACATTTGCTGAGCCACTTTCTTTAAGTTCATTATTCTTGTATTTATTTACTGCATCTTTTATAGTGCCATTTGCTCCTGTAAATACTTTTATTCCTGCTGCTTTAAGCGTACTATGTGCATTTGGTCCTATGTTTCCGGTAAGAACAATTTTTACGTCTTGATTTGCAATGGTTTCTGCAGCTTTTATGCCTGCCCCGCCTGATGCCATAACGCTTTCGTTTGATAATGCCTTAAAATCCATGCTTTCTAAGTCTACTAAGATAAAATATTTGCATCTTCCAAAGCGCATGTCAACACTTGAGTCTAAATTATCTCCTGTTGATGATACCGCAATTTTCATAATATTTTCTCCCTTATTTTATGCTAATATTAAGTGGTGTTAATAACAGTTTTGTATTATTATGCACGTGTCATTGGTGCACCACATTTAGGACATTTCATAGTATAACATGGTGTAGCGGGATGATGTGGTTCTCTATGTCCACAGTTTGAGCATATACAATCTCCGCCCGGGCCCATGCCATATCCTTTTCTACCCTGACCACGGCCACCTCCTACGAGTCCTTGTCCAGCGGGTCCTGTTCCATCGCCTCCTGGCATATTTATTTTTCACCTCCAATTGTTTTTTCAACATTTTCTACAAATTTTTTATAACTTTCAATCGTGTTTTTATCTTTTAAATTGATTTTTTCTTTACTATCTCCAATTTCAACAATATCAGGATCAAGTGGTATTGCACCAAGATATGGAATATCAAAGTCTTTAGCTGCTTTTTTTCCTCCACCGGTTTTGAAGATATCTACTTTTTTACTGCAATGTGGGCAGGTAAAACCACTCATGTTTTCAACGACACCAAGAATTTTTAGGTTCATTTTTTTAACAAAATTAATTGATTTTCTCACACTTATTAGTGCTACATCCTGAGGGGTAGTAACAATTACCACTCCGGTTATATCTGGTATTAATTGAGCGATGCTTA